>CAMWXV010000086.1 GCA_947178305.1 uncultured Porphyromonadaceae bacterium
ATAGTGATCCGGGATGTGTGGATTTATGCCTTTGCCGAGGTCACGGATGTATTCGTTGTGAAGGGTGGTGGCGTTGTATTCGGGGTGTCCGAATATCATTATGTCGCGACTGTTGCGTTCGGCTATGATGTAGGCTCCGGCTTCGGGGCTGTATGTAAGAATCATAAGGCGGGGTTGCGCAAGAATCTGGTTTGTGTGAGTTATAACGTGCCGACTGTGTGGTACGTGAATATTGTTTGTCATGTTTTCCATCAACGGGTGCTCGGGATGCAATATGGTGTGGCGAAACACTCCACTGAGTTTGGATGGAATGGTGTGCTTTTGGATTCCGTAGCGGTGGTATAAAGCGGCAAAAGCGCCCCAACATACCCACATGGTGCTGCGCACATGGGTGCGACTCCAATGCATAAGTTCGCAAATCTGATGCCAGTAGTAGACGTTTTCGTATTCCACAAAATCAAGTGGTGCTCCTGTTACAATCATGCCATGCCATGTCTGCTGCATGACGGAGCTTAGTGTGCGATAGTATTTGCTGATGTATTCTTGTGGTGTGTTCTTGGATTTGTATTGATCGGGAACGGCGAATGTTATGTCAAGGTCTACCGGTGAGGCTGACAGCATTCGCATGATGTCGGCTTCGGTTTCTGCTTTTTTGGGCATTAGGTTTAGTATTAGTATTCTCAATGCGTCGGATGCAGGAACTCCGGTTGAGATATTGGTGAAGCCGCTATTTGTCAGTGATTCGGCTGAAGGCAGTCTTTTAGGTGCAGTAATGGTCATTGTAGAGTGGTTTAAGACGTGCAAAGTTACACTTTTTCACATTCATAGGGTAAATTTGATTTAAAATGTTGCTGTCATTATTAAAGGTGATTAAAAACAAGAATTTTTCGCAATTAATAAACATAATCATAGTTCAAGATGTAATAAATTTGTTGGCAGTTAAAATTTAACATTCAAAATCTTAATTATTAACATAGCATTATGAAATTAGTTGGAAATTTGGCTCTTGCGGCATTTTCGGTATTGGCCATCACGGCTTGTGCCAAGGCTGATGACAATGCATTGACTCCTGTGGTAAAAGGTTTGCCGAACAGTGAGGCGCTTGATGCGTTTACTACAGTGGCTGAGCAATCGGTCAACTCAGTGGTGAGCATAAAAAGTTTTGCCGCAGTGCGACAGCGTAATAGTTACTATGGTCAGAGTGATGAATTTTTTTCGGATCCCTTTTTTGATTTTTTCTTTGGATCACCACGACGTAGGGCTCCTCAGCAACGACGTCAGCAGCCTAAGGCTGATACTGATGACGAGTCGCAGCAACAGCAGCTCGGGCTCGGGTCTGGAGTCATAATATCATCTGACGGGTATGTCGTGACCAATAATCATGTGATAGACGGTGCTGACCGTTTGGAGGTGACATTGAATGACAACCGATCGTTTAACGCTACGGTGGTTGGCTCCGATCCGTCCACTGATCTGGCTTTAATAAAAATAGATGCGGAAGAACTTCCTGTATTGCCTATGGGCGATAGTGATGAGCTCAGATTGGGACAGTGGGTGCTTGCGGTTGGTAATCCGTTTGGTTTGAACTCTACAGTGACTGCCGGTATAGTGAGTGCGAAAGCTCGCTCGTTGTCGGCTGCCACTCATGGCCGTCCTATGGGCATAGAATCGTATATACAAACTGATGCGGCGGTCAATCCGGGTAATTCAGGTGGTGCGCTTGTGAATCTGGCAGGTGAACTTGTGGGCATAAACACGGCTATCTATTCTCAAACGGGTAATTATGCGGGATATTCGTTTGCCATACCTACGTCTATTGTGAAAAAAATTGTTGCTGACATCAAGCAGTTTGGCACTGTGCAGCGAGCCATTCTCGGTGTGGAGTTTACAGAACTTACTCCAAAGCTGGCTAAAGAAAAGAATATAACAGCTGTAAATGCCGGTCTTTATGTGGCAAGAGTGGTGGAGCGTAGTGCTGCCATGGAGGCAGGAATCAAAGAGGGTGATGTGATAGTGGCAATCAACGGACATTCCACGGTGTCATCGGCTCAGCTTCAGGAGCAAATCAACCGTTACCGTCCCGGCGATAGTATTACTGTGACATATGTGCGTGACAATAAGAAATATACGGTAAATGCCACTTTGTACAACACTCAAGGCAGCACTAAAGTGACCAAGGCCAA
Organism: uncultured Porphyromonadaceae bacterium; assembly: GCA_947178305.1. Taxonomy (GTDB): domain Bacteria; phylum Bacteroidota; class Bacteroidia; order Bacteroidales; family Muribaculaceae; genus Paramuribaculum. The sequence continues at coordinate 2,184 of CAMWXV010000086.1, forward strand.
TGATGTGTCGGTGCTTGGATGCAAGTTCAATGAGCTTGACGAGGACACGATGCGTTCGCTTCGCATATCATCCGGTGTGGAGGTGTCGGACATATCCGATGGCAAAGCTAAGGAGGCCGGCATCAAGGACGGTTTTATTATTCTGACAATCAACAATCAGCGAATTACATCTCCAGAAGATGTGGCAAAGATAGCCAAATCAGTTATTAAGAGTTCTGATCCTGATAAAGTTATGTTTATTATAGGTATATACCCTACAGGACGTAAGGCTTATTATGTAATAGATTTAGCTGATTGACCATAGCCGTTTTTTATATTGGTGGAAAGGCAGGGTGTATAAACCTTGCCTTTTTTGTGTTAAAGGTCATGATTGAAAAATCGTTTGTTTTGGTCTTGTCTTTTCGTTAAATTGTCACTATCTTTGCCGCCCCAATAACATATGGTGTGAAAATATAGATTATTCATATAAATATAAATTGCAAATGAATTGTGTATTTAAATCAATGTATTCTGCGGGTATTGCATTAGCATGTATGATTCCCGCCGGATTTTTATGTTCATGTTCCGATGATGACAACGAGGTTCCTGCACCGGTGATCACGGAACCGAGCACATCGGTAGTGATGAACAAGCCTTGGGAATGTTACTATTTCCTTCCTTATAAAAAGAATTATGGAAACTATTACATGGAATTTGCCACCGGAGAAGTTGGTACAGACGGATTCTATACTTATCCTCTAAACCCCGGAGACTATATTCTGTGTCTTGATATGAATGCTTCATTGGATGCGGATCATAACAACCCAACTCTTCCAGAAGGAGTATATACTGCAACAGAATCTCCAGAAGAAGAAAATAATTTCACATTTACCTTGTCCAACACAATGGCTTTGTATAATGTGGAGATTGTGGAATCCGGACAGGCTCGTAGCAAATATATCCGTCCTTCTGATGGAACAATCAAGGTTGAGCACACAGATAACGGCTATCGTTTGACTTGTGATTTTGTAGAAAGTACAACAGGTGAGTCATGGCGCTTTACCTATGAAGGTGAAATACCTTTGGTGGACATGAGTGGAATTGAAGATGACGATTCCTGGGGATTTGCCGGTGATGTGAAATTTGATGCTGTCAAAGCTAATTATAACTTTTATGATGATTCGGAAACGAATGGCACAGACAATTATATAATGCGATTCTTTGACATTACGAATGTTTCTGTTGACGGTGCTCATCCAATGGATGTTGGGCACAAAATCCAGCTGAATCTTCGCACTGTTCACGGAGCAGGTATTGCCGGAACTTATACTATTGGCAAATCAACAGAGGCAGGATACTGCTATTCTGGAGAAAGATGGGGGGCTATAGCCAGCGGATCGTTTGTTGAGAAAGTTCGTGCCGATTTAGAAGTTCGCTATGCCTTGTTGTCTGAAGGTACTGTCACAATTGCAGATAAAGGAAATGGAACTTATGCTGTGAAAGTTGATGCCATTAATCAGAACGGAGAAAAAATTATAATGAGTTATAAAGGTGAGATTGAGGACTTGACCGGACAAAAACCGGTATATTCTACATTGAACAGTGATGTGGAAATGTCTATTTCACGATATGGCGATGCGTTCTATTACGGTGATTATTACCAGAACAACACTACAAATTATATTGTGACCCTTCTGAGTGAGTCGGAATATCAGATGCTTGCGCTTGATATAGTAGGTGCTGCCGGAGGTTCTGCGACAGAACTGCCTACCGGTACATTCACCGTAAGTGATGAATACAATGAAGGAACACTTTCAGAAGGTATATTTGAGTCTACCGGTATTTCTCATACAGCGTTTGTGCAGTATGATGCCACTGGTGAATATGCTGAGAGATATGCTCCGATAAGCGGAGGTTCGCTGACTATTACCAAGTCAGACTCGCAGTATACATTCACTTTTGATCTTACAGATGATGCCCGACCTGCTCATCATATCACTGGAACATTTACAACTCCGATCACAATCAAGGATTATGCTCAAGCGTTTTCTGCGAAAAATCTGATGCGTAAGATAGGCAGTAAGCCGGCAAAACCTGTGTTGCGCTTTAAAAAATAAGGCTTTATCAACCGGTATATAAAAAATGTGGCACCTTAGCTAAGGTGCCACATTTTTTATGGTTTGTATTGGAATGTTAAGGTATTACTCCTTTACCATCTTTATGTTGTCAACACAAACAGTGTAGTTGGATGAGGAGGGTTTGTCCCAGGATTCGGACCAGGTAAGGTTGACCATAACTTTGTTTACTTTGCCCAATGCTTTCATGTCAACAGTGGTCCAATCACTCATGACGTTAGATGCTCCATTACGGAAATCAGCCAAATACACTTCTACAGAACCGGTTTCTGTGCCTGCGGCATCAAATCCTGTGAATGTGGCTTTGCACCAGTCTCCATCGGTCATGGGAGCGTAAGAGTAGTATCCGATGGTCATGTATTGGTGCATCTCAGTTGAGTTCATTACGTCAATTGACGCGATTTCTCGCTCAGCGCCATTTTCAAAAGAGAAAGATGGTTCAGCATCTTCAGTTGTCAAATATGAATATTTTGACACAACGGCAAATTTGTTGTCGTCATTTTCTGATGGATTGAGGGCTACAGCAAAGTCTTTTGGACGGCTGTCTTTGTCATCAGAAACCACTTTCAGATCAGATACGACGCATCCGCTAACCATGGTGTATTTTTCTGCAAATTGAAACAATCCGCCAAGTTCTGTGTAATTTCCACCACCTGTGGTGACATTTGTGTTTTTTCCGGTAGGAAATTCGCAATCACTGAATGTGATTACTTCATACTCTGTAGCCGGAACAGCGGGTGCTACCGGTTCGTCTTTGTCATCGGAACAAGAGGCAAAGCCTACAGCCAAGAGTGGCAATGCGAAAAATGCAAATTTTTTCATTTGAATTTAATTTGGATATTATAAATGTTTATTATTTTGAAACAATGGCAATATTCTAATCTTTTGAAAAAAAGTGCGCAAATATAATAACATTTTGTCATGGGAACAAATGCGAGTGTTGAAAACATTTAAAATTGGTGCTTTTTAATATGCTTATCCACTTTTCTGTGGGTTTAGTATTTGGTAAACTCGCAGTGGTCAGTTATCTTTGTATTCATTATATCAAAGCGATGAAACTTAAATCCGATGTCATAGTATTTATGTGCCTGTGTGTGCTGCTTTCCGGTTGCGGTGTGAAAAAGAGTGCGTCCGTTGCCAAGCAGACATATGATAAGCGTCCGTTGCCGGAGCATGTATCGGTAAGTGGTAATATGGCCAAACCTACACAAGCACTTCTAAACGAGGTTGACGGTTGGCTTGGTGTGCCTTATAAGTATGCCGGTGAAGATAAGAGAGGGGTGGACTGTTCGGGTTTGACCATGAATGTGTTCAATAGGGCTTTGGGAATTAAATTGCCTCGCAATTCGGCTAAGCAACAGCAGTATTGCAGCGCAGTGTCAAAATCGGATCTTGCTCCAGGTGACTTGGTGTTTTTTGCTAATTCGTCCGGTAAGGTCAATCATGTGGGTATGTATATCGGCTCAGGCAATATGGTGCATGCGTCTACATCTCGAGGGGTGATTATAAGTTCGTTGTCAGAGAATTACTATGTACGTAATTTTCATTCGGCAGGGCGTGTGGAACAATATTTTGCGATGTTGAAAAAGGCAACATCTCCAGCAGAAACAACTCCTATGCGTTTGGATCCCGTTAATCCGCCGGAACAGTTGCATGCGGTTAAACAGGTAGAAAAAAATGTTGTGAAAGCGCCTGCCGCAGTGACATCCGTGCCTGCATCTGCGTTGAAATCGGTACGGTTTTCAGCATCAACTCCGCCTCCGGCCACAGCAACGGCAATGGATGAGGCTCGCCGCAAGGTGCTGGATGAGGTGGTGGAACAGAAAGCAGACAGTATACTTTCTTCTTTTTTTGAATGATGAATTCTGATAAGAATCACGATATGGCGCTCAATCGTGTAGAGCGTTTGCTTGGTGGTGATACTCTGAGCAAGATACAACATGCTAAAATAATAATATTCGGAGTCGGGGGCGTTGGTTCTTGGACGGCCGAGGCTCTTGTGCGCTCCGGTGTGAGGTATCTTACAATAGTGGATGCTGATGATGTGGCGGAGTCTAATATCAATCGTCAGCTTATGGCGCTGCATTCCACTGTGAACCGACCTAAGGTGGAGGTGTTAAAAGCCCGTTTGCTTGATATTGCTCCTGATGCTGAAATAGTGGCTGTAAAGAAGCTGTACAATGCTGATACTGCGAGTGAATTTGAGCTTCAGGATTACGATTATGTCATAGATGCTATAGATTCGCTCAGTGACAAGGCATTGCTGATATTGAATGCCACGGCTGTGCGTACCAAATTGTATTCGTCAATGGGGGCGGCATTGAAACTTGATCCTCAGAAAATACAGGTGGCAGAGTTCTGGAAAGTGCAGGGGTGTCCATTGGCCGCTGCTTTAAGGCATAAGTTCAAGCGCAGTGGCATGATGCCGAGACGCAAGTTCAAGTGTGTTTATTCTCCTGAGTTGTTGGCTAATGTTGCTGACGCTCCTCAAGACAAATCCGGGGCTATGAGTTTTAACAAGGTTAGGATTAATGGAGCCTTGTGTCACATAACCGGTACATTCGGTTTTTTTATGGCCGGGCTTGTGATTGAGGATATTTGCAAGGGTTAGTTTTGTACAACAATGGTGGAATCGGTGGTGGATGTTGCTGTGTCTTTTGGCGTTACCGGTTCATATACCATGCCTGATGCTTCATCGTAACCTGACAGTTTGCTTCGGAATTCTTGAGATATGTCGCGTAGGTTTGTCTCTTCGTTAGCTGCCTGAGAGACAGCATTGCGAAAATCATCACCGTAGTTGCTTATAAGAATGTCGTAAACATCCACGAATTTGCGCATTGTCACAGCTTTGGTGCGATTAGAGGAACTGTTGCGATATATTTGTACATAACCTGTAAGTAAATCAATGGCTTGCTGCGGGTTTAGGTCATCGGCGTTGAGTGCCATGCTGTCAAGAACCGATGCCGGAGCATGTGACAAGGTGCTCTCTTCAATAGTGATGGTTTCGGGTGCTGGGATGCTGTTGTTTTCGGATTTGTCAGTGCATCCGCATATTGCTATGCAGATGGCTAATGAAAGAATGGATGATACGAAAGAAAGTATTTTCGTCATAATAATTAGATTGAACATTGCAAAGTTAGCAAAAAAATCACATCAGACGTTGCATAGTTTATAAAAAGTTATTATCTTTGCAGTCGCAAATCGGCATTAAGCCATTCGGGGCGTAGCGCAGTCCGGTAGCGCACCTGGTTTGGGACCAGGTGGTCGCAGG
>CAMWXV010000087.1 GCA_947178305.1 uncultured Porphyromonadaceae bacterium
CCCCGTATCAAACATGGAATTAACAATCTCTAAATTTTAATACGATGAAACGAATGTTTTTATTATGCATAATGGCTATTGCATGCATCTCAAATACAATGGCTCAAAACAATTCGGATTATGAAAAGATTGAGCAAAACGGCATATATTATCTACTTGACGAAACCTATGCCAATGCTCATGTCTGCTCAAAATACGATTACACACTAAACTATGACACGTATGACTATGAAACAATAGAACCGACATACAAAGGACGTGTCATAATACCTGAAACAATTGAGCACAACAATAAAACATATTCTGTATTCGGTATTTGGAACCATGCTTTCTACAAATGCACGGAACTTGAAGAACTCTACTTGCCTTCATCCATAGGGTGTATCTGGCAATGCGCACTGGGAAAATGCGGCAATATAAAATTACACACGCCGAATGACTTAGACATTGGCGCGGTACATCCCAACGCGTTTAACGGAACTGTAACTGAAAATGTATCTTCAATATCTTGTCAAGATTTTCTTCTTAACGAAGCCTTAAGTGGTTCGTCATTTCAAAAAGTACTTTTAGGGCCATCAACTATCCTTGTTGAAACATACGTATTTAGAAACTCAAACATAGAAACAGTAGAAATGCAGTGGTCATCAGATGAGACACCGTTGCAATTAAACGTACGTGCTTTTGGCGGGTTCAAAGGGCAAGAAGTCAGAATGCCCAACAGGGAAGTTGCATTTTCATTTGAAGTGTTCAGTGACTGCCCCAATTTGGAAAGAGTAGTTTTTTCACCGGCCACATCTTTACGACACGTACTTGATTTTCAAACCATATCAAACACCGAAGGCAAATTCGCTGATGCAAACGATCTGATTTACAAATGTCCAAACATGAAAGAAGTAGTGAGCTATGCAACTACACCACCACAATTCTATTGGTACGATCGTCCCTACACCAATTTCTGCATAATTGACAAGCCGGACTGCGTGCTGAAGGTGCCTTTCGGGAGCGAGGAGCTGTATCGCGCTGACCCGGTTTGGGGCAAGTTTCAGATCATTGAGGGGTTTGAGCCTGACGAATACACATCTATTCCCTCTCCGTACGCAATCACCGACAACAGCGATGCTCCGGTGGAATATTTCAATCTCCAAGGAATGAAAGTGACAAATCCGTTGCAAGGCAACATATATATCCGCCGACAGGGAACAATTGTTGAAAAGGTCATACTGTAGCATCAGTATCTTATCCATACCAAGAGGGCTGCCATTATGGTTGCCCTCTTTTGCTTTTTTATATGCTCAAGGAGGTGCCAATAGGAGATTTTAGCGTTAAAATGTGGATAGATATGAAATTTTATTATTAAATTTACACCGTTTTACCTACAAGGCGCCGGAAAATTGGCGCTGATACTCATGAATTAACTAATATATAGTAAATTATGGAATTGCTTAATCAGTCTGCCGAGCAGATTAACAACACTGTTGCAGACCGCCCCCTCACCGACGAAACGACCAATGTGGAAGTTTCCGAAACCGTTATCGACACTATTGCTCCGGTATCAAAAAGCGAATTGATAGACCAATTGAAATCAATAGCCGATTTATCGGATGTGACTCAAATAGACAACGATGCTGTGTCGAGAATAAAACAGCAATTCTATCAGCTTCACAACAACGAGTTGCAGACTCTTCGCTCCGAGGCCGAGGCCAAAGGAGAGGAGTTGAAGATAGAAACCGTAGTAGACCCATTGGAAGATGAGTTGAAAACTCTGCTTGGCACTATCAAAGCAAGAAAAGCCGAATATCGCGCTCAACTTGAGGCACAGTGCATGCGCAACTATGAGCGCAAACGCGCTATTGTAGACGAATTGATGACCATGAGTGCCGATACGGACAATGTGAACCGTCATTACAATCGCGTGAAAGAGTTGCAAGCTGAGTTCAAGGAGATGGGCGAGGTACTGCCTCAGCAACAAAGCGAGATATGGAAATCGTTTCAAGACGCGGTGGAGCATTTTTATGACCAATGGAAGGTGAACAAAGAGCTACGCGACTACGATTTCAAAAAGAATCTTGCAGAAAAGCAGTTGCTGATCACCGAGGCGGAGGCTCTTGACGCTGAACCGGATGTGATAACCGCGTTCAAAAGATTGCAAGCCTTGCACGACAAATGGCGCGACGTGGGCCCTGTGGCCAAAGAGCTGCGTGAAGAGCTTTGGGCAAAATTCAAGGATGCTTCGGCTGTAATAAGCAAGAAGTATCAAGCTCACTTCGAGGAGCGCAAAGCCCGCGAGAAGGAGAACGAGACAGCCAAAACGGCAATTTGCGAACGTCTTGAAGCGTTGGATTTCTCGGCTCCGGCCACGTATGCCGCATGGGATGATATGACCAAAATTATTCTTGAGGCTCAGGGTGAATGGAAGACTTTGGGATTTGCGTCGCGCAAGCTAAACAACGCTCTGTTTGCCCGCTTCCGCGCTCTATGCGATGACTTCTTTGCCCGCAAGTCGGCTTTCTACAAAGGGATGAAGGACTCGTTGGCCGACAACCTTGCCAAGAAAACAGCTTTGTGTGAAAAAGCGGAGGCTTTAAAGGAAAGCTCAGACTGGAAAAAGGCTACAGAGCAGCTTGTGGCTCTACAGGCTGAATGGAAAACCATCGGTGCCGTGCAGAAAAAACAGAGCGATGCGATATGGAAGCGGTTTATAAGCGCTTGCGATTACTTCTTTGACCGCAAAAAGGAGGCTCTGAGCGGAACCCGCAAGGCTGAGCAAGCCAATTTGAAAGCAAAAAAAGAGGTTTTGGCCGAGTTGACAGCCCTCAACGCTGCGGATTGCACTGCTGAACGCGCTGACGCGATAAAACAGATTCATGCGTTAAGAGCCAAATGGCAGGAGACCGGTCATGTGCCTTTCCGTGAAAAAGACAAGATTCATGAGGCTTATCGCACTGTTGTGGGCGAACTGTTTGACAAATATGACATTCACGAGACCAAAGCCAGAATGGCATCGTTCGAGAATTCCATTTCCGATATTGCCGGCGACAGCAACAAGCTGATGCGTGAGCGCGACCGCTTGATGCGCGCTTATGAGTCGCGCAAGTCCGAGCTTGCCACATATGAGAACAATCTCGGATTCTTCAACTCAAAATCGGCTTCGGGCGAGGCTATGCTCAAAGAGCTTCAGCGCAAAATCCAGCGTATAAAAGACGACATACGCGAACTTGAACGCAAGGTTAGCCTGATAGACGCAAAACTCTGATACCGCATTGTGTAGGGCACACTCATTGTTGTGTGCCCTACAATTTTGATACACATATATAATTACAAGCATTTATATATGACCGGAATAAACCAACGAGGCCGTTACGGACGATATATCCATTTGATATTGACCGCAATAGACTTCATAATAATAAATGCTGTGTTTTTTATCACAGCCAACCTTAATCCGGAGTTCGTGGCCGTGAAAGAACGTACGGTGTGGCTGCTTGCCAATATCGCGTACATGCCTGTGGCATATACGTTACGAAGCACCCACAAGTTACGTTCCATTCAAATGGAAAATGTGGTGGCCAACTCTGTGAAGGCTGTTGTGGGACACGCTTTGATATACGTATCGGCATTGTATTTCCTTGGATTCGATAACATTCCATGGCAAGTATTCGTGGTGTTTTACGGACTGCTGTCGGTGACACTGCCGCTATGGTGGACGGTGTCGCGTCTGCTCATAAAACAGTACAGGCGAAAGGGGCGCAATTTTTCGCGAGCCGTGATTGTAGGCACCAATGCCACTGCGCAAAGGCTCATGCAGGAACTTTCAAGCGACAACGGTTTCGGCTATAAGTTCATGGGGTATTTTGATGACACGAAACACCCTGATGTGTCAAAAGAGATGTATCGTGGCCCTATCAGTAAACTTGACGACTATGTGCGCGAGTATCAAATAGATGAGATTTTTTGCACTCTACCGGGAGAAAACGCCGAGGCTTTGTCGCAGACTCTGGCCGTGGCAGATTCAAATGTGGCGCAATATTATTATGTGCCTCCTATTTCACGGTACATCAACCGCAATTTCGAGATGTATGCCATCGGTTCCATGCCGGTGATGTCGGTGCGTCACAATCCGCTAAAAAGCATGCGCAACAGGGTGCTTAAACGAGGTTTCGACATACTGTTTTCGTCAATGGCGCTGCTTGCTTTTCCGATTGTGCTGATACCTGTGGCGATTGCGATAAAAATGTCGTCGCCTGGTCCGGTGTTTTTCAAGCAGAAACGTACCGGCTACAAAGGCAAGGAGTTCAATTGCTACAAGTTTCGCACCATGCGTGTGAACGCTCAGGCCGATTCTTTGCAGGCCACGGAGCACGATCCGAGAAAAACCCGAGTGGGCGACTTCATGAGGCGCACGAACATTGACGAGCTGCCACAGTTCATCAATGTGTTTTTGGGGAACATGTCGGTTGTGGGTCCACGCCCCCATATGCTCAAACATACCGAGGAGTACAGCAAGCTGATAGACAAATACATGGTGCGCCATCTGATTAAGCCTGGCATTACCGGCTGGGCTCAGGTAAACGGTTTGCGTGGACAAACCGAACAGCTATGGCAAATGGAGGGGCGAGTGGAGCATGATGTGTGGTACATCGAGCATTGGAGTTTTTTGCTTGACCTCAAAATAATAGTGCGCACCATAATCAACGCTGTTCATGGTGAGGAAAACGCTTTCTGACGAGCAGATAAGTGCCGAAGCCCACAGGCTGCTGAAACAGTTTTACGGCTATAGCTCGTTCAGACCGTTGCAATTGGATATAATCACCGCTGTTGCACACGGTAAGGACGCTCTTGTGCTGATGCCAACCGGAGGCGGCAAATCGGTGTGTTATCAGATTCCCGCAATCATGAACGAAGGGTGCGCTATTGTGGTGTCGCCATTGATTGCTCTAATGCAAGATCAGGTAGACGGCCTGATAGCCAACGGTATTCCTGCGGCAAGCATCAACAGTCTTCAGTCGGACAGCGATAACCGCGCGATAATGGAGCAGGTGTTTGCCGAGAGAATCAAACTGCTGTACATATCGCCCGAGAGGTTGCTGACGGAGCTTCCGAGATGGTCGCAAAGCATGCCTATTTCCATGATAGCCATAGACGAGGCTCATTGCATATCCCAATGGGGACATGACTTCAGACCGGAATACACCAAGCTGTGTTGCATCAAGGAGTATTTTCCAAATATTCCGGTAATGGCGCTCACGGCCACGGCTGACAAAATAACCCGATCGGACATAGTGAATCAACTGAGGTTCGGAGAAGATGCCAAATTGTTTGTGAGCACATTTGACCGTCCGAACATCCAGCTACAGGTGATGCCAGACCCGGGGAAAGCACAGCGTATATCCACAATATCACGTTTGATAGCCACTCATCCGAACGACACAGGGATAGTGTACTGCATGACGCGCAAAGGGGTGGAGGCTATGCATTCGGAGCTACAGAAAAGAGGGTTCAAAAGTGCGGCCTATCATGCTGCTCTGAGTACGGAAACCCGCCACAGAAGTCAACGGGATTTCATCAATGGCGAGATACAGGTGATATGCGCCACGGTGGCATTCGGGATGGGTATAGACAAAAGCAATATCCGGTGGGTGGTTCACAACAATATGCCGTCAAGCATCGAGCATTATTATCAGGAGATAGGACGCGCGGGGCGTGACGGGATGCCTGCTTTGGCTTTGATGTTCTACTCCGTGGGCGATATTATAACCTTGCGTAAATTCGCTACCGAGAGCGGGCAGGCGGATATAAACCTTGCCAAGCTACAACGGATGAAGGAGTATGCGGAGAGCAGTGTGTGTCGCCGAAGGGTGCTTCTGAGCTACTTTTCCGAGCCTCTGGAACATGACTGCCTCAGCTGCGATGTGTGCTCGTCGCCTCCACAACGATACAATGCGCTGATTCCTGTTCAGAAAGCGCTGAGCGCTATGCTGCGCACCAACGAACAAGTGGGTGTGTCAATGCTCGTTGACATACTTCGCGGTTCGCAGCGAGGTGACCTTGTGGCGCAAGGTTTTCACAAGATACGCACATACGGTGCGGGGGCAGACCTAAGTGTGGCCCAGTGGCAGCATATCGTTCTGCAAATGGTGCAACTCGGCATTGTGGACATAGCTTATGACCAGGGGCGCCGCCTAAAGGTAACTCCGTATGGAATGTCGCTGCTAAAGTCCAATGTGCCTGTCATGATGACCATGGCTGCCACAAATGCTACTCCGGTGCGAAAACGAGCAAGCAAACCGGCTTACAAAAACGATTCTCTTTTGGATCATCTCAAAAAGGTGCGTCTGAATCTGGCACGAGCAAACAGTCTGCCGGCATATCTCATTTTTTCCGACCGCACTCTCAGCATCATAGCGTCAGACAGACCACGTTCTTACAATCAGTTCCTGGCCGTTGACGGCGTTGCCCGCCGCAAAGCTACCATGTATTCCGAAATATTTATCTCGGCAATAGCTGAATGGGAGAAAACTCATCCGGGGGAGTAACATTAAAAGACAAGCCACTGCGACTGGATAGAATGCAGCAGGAGATTCTTGATGCGTGGAAAAGTTTAAAAGCTGAATTTAAGGGGATAAATGTATTGTGGAATAGAAAATTATGTGTAACTTTGCAGCGCAAAATCCGCAATGCGTGTTTTTGCACGTTTTCTAATTAACCTTATTTATTAACTAATTAAATGACAGAATTAAAAAATTCTCCCATTGAAGATTTCGACTGGGACGCTTTCGAGAAAGGCGAAACCCAAGGCGAAAAGACTCGCGAAGAGCTCACCAAGACTTATGACGAGTCACTTAACACCGTCAAGGACAAAGAAGTAATCGAAGGTACCATCATCGCCCTGAACAAGCGCGAAGCAGTGGTTAACATCGGCTACAAGAGCGACGGTATCATCCCCATGAACGAATTCCGCTACAACCCTGAGATCAAGGTTGGCGACACAGTGGAAGTGTTCATTGAAAATCAAGAGGACAAAAAAGGCCAGCTGATTCTTTCTCACCGCAAGGCCCGTGCAGCCCGCTCTTGGGAGCGCGTTAACGAAGCTCTTGAAAGCGACGAAATCATCAAGGGTTACATCAAATGTCGCACCAAAGGCGGCATGATTGTGGATGTATTCGGCATTGAAGCGTTCCTTCCCGGTTCGCAAATCGATGTTCGTCCCATCCGCGACTACGATATCTTCGTGGGCAAGACCATGGAGTTCAAGGTAGTGAAAATCAACCAGGAATTCAAGAATGTTGTGGTATCTCACAAAGCCCTCATCGAAGCCGAGCTTGAACAGCAGAAACGCGAAATCATCTCCAAGCTTGAAAAAGGTCAGGTGCTTGAAGGTACCGTTAAGAATATCACCTCTTACGGTGTGTTCATCGACTTGGGCGGCGTGGACGGTCTTATCCACATCACCGACCTTTCTTGGGGTCGCGTAAGCCATCCCGAAGAAGTGGTGCAGCTTGATCAGAAGCTCAATGTCGTTATCCTTGACTTGGACGATGAGAAGCAGCGCAGCGCGCT
>CAMWXV010000088.1 GCA_947178305.1 uncultured Porphyromonadaceae bacterium
GGAAGGTGGTTGCTGCATAAGATTTGTCTGTTTTGAGATCAATGTTACGCTGATAATAGATTCCATCTATCAACACTGTGTTTTCATCTTGATTGTTTTGCGCAAAACAAACCATGCTTATGCTCATCATCAATGCAAATAAAGTTGTCTTTTTCATGAGAAAGATGATTGGAGGTAGATAATTTTGCCAAATGTAAGTTTTTAGATGTAAAAACGCAAGTCTTTTTTTAATAATTATTCATCTTATGTAGTTGATTTTTGAATGTTTTAATGATTGACGGCCTTTCCCTCTGTATAGTTGTGGCGGTGATGTCGTGAATGTGGGGATATTGGGGCGGAAGAACTATTCATGGAGGTGGGTGGTTGTTGTATTAGCGTGAATTTTTTATTAGCTTTGCCAATGAACTAACCAAACAGATAATGATATGTCGAAATTTTTGAAGGATTTCCGTGATTTTGCCATGAGAGGCAATGTGATTGATATGGCCGTGGGTGTGGTTATCGGTGCGGCTTTTGGCAAAATTGTATCGTCGCTGGTGGATGATATTATCATGCCGCTGGTGGGTGTTGCCACTGGTGGTATTAATTTTACGGATTACAAGTGGGTGATTCAGCCGGAAACAAAAAATGCGGCCGGTGAGGTGATAGCTCCGCTTGTGTCGCTCAATTGGGGAAACTGGGTGCAGGCTGTGGTGAATTTCCTGATTGTGGCGTTCTGTATTTTTGTGATGATAAGGTTTATACAGAATTTGCGCAAGAAGAAGGAGGAGGCTCCTGCGCCTGCTGCTACTCCAGCCCCGACAAAGGAGGAGGTGCTGCTCACGGAGATTCGTGATTTGCTGAAAGAGCAGAAAAGATAATTGCATATTCGGTTATGCAATATAAAAGCCGGCACGTCAGTATGGTGCCGGCTTTTGTTGTTTTTTTTGTGTATGATGAGGGGTGTATCAGAGGGTTATTTGCGACCGAAGTCGGCGGGGATTTCGCCCCATTGTTCGGTGTCCCATTTTATGATACGGTTGGTGTATGTGTGGGTTTTTAGCCATGATTCGGCGCGTTGCACGAGTTCAAGGATCTTGGCGTTGCGTGCGTTGGGGGTTACGGCTGTTTTGGCGTGTCGGTTTCGTACCCATGCTTGTGCTGTTTTTGAGTCGGAGAATATGGTGACATCGCCTCGGCCGGCTTTTTCAAGCATGGCGAGTGCGTGGACTATGGCAAGGAATTCGCCAATGTTGTTTGTGCCGCCTTCAAGCGGGCCTACGTGAAATAGGCGGCGGCCGGTGTCTATTTCCACGCCTTGGTATTCCACGGGGCCGGGGTTTCGGCTGCATGCAGCGTCCACGGCAATGGAGCCGCGCGGGATTTCGGGTATGGAGGCGTAGTTTACAACGGCTGTGCGGTGTGAGGCTATGGCTTTGAGTATGCCTATATATTGTTTGGGGTCGCCCCGGAATGCTTCTATGGCTTCACGTTGGGAATTGAAACTTTTGAAGCGTGCGCCGGGGTAGTTTTCGGTTTGAAGCTGGCATTCCTGCCATGAGTCAAAAACTCCGGTGGCTCGTCCTTGCCACACTACATAGTATTTTTTGTTTGGTGCCATGGTGTCAAGATAGTGTTGTGAAGATGTTTATGTCTACGTAGCGTTCGCCGTGAGTCTCGGCCAGTTGTCGGTTGACTGTTTTTCCGGTGTATGTGAGAGTGGCGTTGCGCAGTCCGTGGAGTATCTTGAGTGCGTTGGCGAATCCTTCGCATGCGGATATTTGTGAGATGAGTGTGATGAAGGTGTTGCTTATGGCCATGGCTGCTGTGCGTGGCACTGAACTGCCTGCGTTGATATAGCATACGCGTGTGGGTTCGGTCGGTGACATGTCTACAGTGGTGGCTGTTGCAAGGTTTACAACCGGCAGGGATGCAAATGCGTTGCCGCTGTTGTCGGACAGGTCAAATACTATTACGCCTCGTTTCATTGTGTCGGCTGTGTCGGCGTTTACGCTTAACGGCGGAGTGGTTCCGGTGTAGACTACGACGTCGGCTGTGGAGAGTGCGGTTGCGAGAGATCTCGGATGCATGGCTGAGCCTATTACACCCGGGCCGAGTTCACGTGTGGCTGAGCGGAGTGAATAGACGTTGTGATCAAACATTCGGACAACGGCTCCTGCACCGATGGCTGAGCGTGCTGTGGCACAGGCGGCTATTCCGCTGCCTATGACGGTGACTTCGCATGGCACGATTCCGGCTATGCCTCCGAGCAGGATGCCTTTGCCGTGGTCGGCATCGGCGAGCAGTGATGCTGCCCGCGAGATGGCTGCCCGTCCGTCAATTTCGGCCAGGATGTCGGCGAATGGTGTGTTGCCTGAAGTGTCTTTTATCAGGTCTATTGCCACGGTGGTGATGTTGCGGAGCAGGAGTTGGCGCACGGAGTCTTTTGTGAGCCGGGAGATATTGGCGAGCGTAAATAGTATTGCTCCCCGCCGTATATGTGCAATGTCGGTGGTTGACATTGGTGCCAGATGCAGCACCATGTCGCATTTCAGGGCTTCTGGTCGGCTGACAATCAGTGCTCCAGCTCGTGAATAGTGCGGATCGGTGTAATGAATCGGGGTTCCTGCGCCTTGTTCCAGTTTCACTGTGTAGCCTTGTTCGGTGAGCATGGCTACTCCCTCGGGGGTGAGAGGGAATCGTTTTTCCGCCGGGTCATTGCAGCGTGGGAGGCCTATGGAGAGAGCTTTTCGTGCACGCGCTGTCGTGGCTTGTTGCTCAAGCGGTATGGCTGTGAACTGAGGATTCATTGTGGGAGAAATTTATGGATGAAGAGTTGTGTCGTGTCCCGGATTTCTTGGATTGTTTCAAGTTCGTCGGTGCAGAATGTATGATGGGCTTGTGTGTAGTAGGGGTGTCTTTGGACGAGTCCCTGACGTATGGTTTGCAGTATCTGCTCGTCGGTTTTGCCTGCCATCAGCGGTCGTTTGTGTCTGCCGCGCTTCAATCGCCTAAGCAGTATCTGCTCTGAGGCTTGAAGCCAGAAGCTGGTGCCGTGGGTGTTGATGATTTCCATGTTGTTATAGAAGCATGGGGTGCCTCCACCGCAGGCTATCACTACGTTTTCAAAGTCGGCTACTTCGGAGAGCATGCGGTGCTCTATTTCGCGGAACCGTGGTTCGCCTTGGATGGCGAAGATGTCGCGTACATTGGCTTGGAACCGGCGCTCTATGTGTGTGTCAAGGTCAACAAACTGGAGGTCGGTGTATTGTGCCAATGCGCGTCCGAGGGTGGATTTTCCACATCCCATATAGCCGATTAGAAAAATAGGTGATGCCATGATGCAAAGGTAGTAATTTTATGATGGCGCGCAAAAAAAAGCCCGCAGACCATTGTGGTCTGCGGGCTGAATGTTATGTGGCTGGTGCCGCTCTATTAGAGCTGGGGGCCTGCTACCACGAGAGCCTTACCGGCTTCGTTGTTTTCAAACTTCTTGAAGTTGTTGATGAACATTTCAGCAAGCTTGGTGGCTTTTGAAGTCCATTCTTCGGCGTTGGTGTAGGTGTCGCGGGGATCAAGGATCTTGGGATCAACACCGGGGAGTTCGGTGGGAACTGTGAAGTCGAAGATGGGGAGCTGCTTGGTGGGGGCGTTGAGGATAGCGCCGTCAAGGATGGCGTCAATGATGCCGCGGGTGTCCTTGATGGAGATACGCTTGCCTGTTCCGTTCCAACCGGTGTTCACGAGGTATGCCTTGGCACCGCTCTGCTGCATACGCTTAACGAGTTCTTCAGCGTATTTGGTGGGGTGGAGGCTGAGGAATGCTGCGCCGAAGCAAGCTGAGAATGTGGGAGTGGGCTCAGTGATGCCACGCTCTGTGCCGGCGAGCTTGCTGGTGAAGCCGCTGAGGAAGTAGTATTTGGTCTGCTCGGGGGTGAGGATGCTCACGGGGGGCAGTACACCGAATGCGTCGGCAGACAAGAAGATTACGTTCTTGGCGGCAGGACCACGGCTGGGCTTAACGATGTTCTGGATGTGATCGATGGGGTAGGACACGCGGGTGTTCTCGGTCACGCTCTTGTCGGTGAAGTCGATTTTGCCGTTAGCGTCAACAGTTACGTTCTCAAGAAGAGCGTCGCGCTTGATGGCGTTGAAGATATCGGGTTCGCTGTCTTTGTCAAGGTTGATAACCTTAGCGTAGCAACCGCCTTCGTAGTTGAATACGCCGTTGTCGTCCCAACCGTGTTCGTCGTCACCGATGAGGAGACGTTTGGGGTCAGTGGACAAGGTGGTTTTACCAGTGCCGGAGAGGCCGAAGAAGATAGCTGTGTTTTCGCCGGCTTTGTCGGTGTTGGCAGAGCAGTGCATTGAAGCGATGCCGCGAAGAGGGTTGTAGTAGTTCATGATTGAGAACATACCTTTCTTCATTTCACCACCGTACCAAGTGTTGATGATGAGCTGCATGCGCTGAGTGAGGTTGAAAGCAACGCAAGTTTCGGAGTTGATGCCGAGTTCTTTCCAGTTTTCAACTTTTGCTTTGGAAGCGTTGAGCACTACGAAGTCGGGAGTGAAGTCTTTGAGTTCTTCTTCGGTGGGACGGATGAACATGTTGGTCACGAAGTGAGCCTGCCATGCTACTTCCATAACGAAGCGAACGGCCAAACGAGTGTCGGCGTTGGTGCCGCAGAAAGCGTCTACAACATAGAGAGTCTTGTCGGACAATTCCTTGTCGGCGATGGCTTTGAGGGCATCCCAAGCAGCGGGAGTGATGGATTTGTTGTCGTTTTTGTATTCGTCGGAAGTCCACCAAATGGTATCTTTGGAGGTTTCGTCCATAACGAAGAATTTGTCTTTGGGCGAGCGGCCGGTGTAGATACCGGTCATCACGTTAACTGCGCCGAGCTCGGTGAGTTGACCTTTTTCGTAGCCGGTGAGTTCGGTGTTTGTTTCATCGGTGAACAGCTGATCGTAGCTGGGGTTGTGAATCACTTTGGCACCGTTGATGCCGTACTGTGACAAATCAATTGTACTCATATTGTTAACAGTATGTTAGTTTGGTTATACATTGTCTTGTTTACCGGGTGCAAAGGTAGTAACTTTTTGTGGATAAACCAATGTTATTAAGGAAATATTTCCGTATTAATGTTTTTTAGCATTTTTATGTGGTTGCTGTTTGTTCTGGATGATGCTGTTGTGGGGGTGAGGATGATAGACAAAAAGTTATGGGATAAATATTTGGATGGAATGAAAAAGTGTTGTAATTTTGTGCCAAGCATGAACTACAAGGGATGTTTTTTCTTACCGACAAATATTTTTTGGACTTCATCAAACACACGTTTTGTCCCGATGGGATAGAGATTCCATAGATTTCGGAGGCAAGCACTGTTGATAATAATTTTTACCGACACTTATTCTTAGCGCCTGGAAACCGCCAAAAACTCCATAATGTCCCGGGAATAAGCATTTCGGAACCTCTCTCCCTCGCAACGAGGCGGAGGGCCGGACAGCTTATTGATGTGGGCAAAGGCGCATGGCGGTGCCTCAGACGCAAGGTAGGTTTTACGGTTTTCCGCCTTTTATGTAATACTTCTATGAACCAGGTTTTTATTGGCAAGTCCATTGAACAAGAGCTACGATTGCAGGAGCGTTCGGTAGTGTGGCTGGCCCGCAAACTTAATTGTAATCGCACGAATGTCTATAAAATATTCAACCGAACTACTATTGACACAGAGCTGCTGCTGAAAATCAGCAATGTGCTTCAACGCAACTTTTTTGAGGAGTACACGTGCCGCCTTGATTTCAATAAAGAGAGTGAGGCTTGAACGAGATGAGGGCTGTATTGTTGTATAGACTATATGCTTGAATCAAATTTAAAATATGTCAGTACCTAAATCTATTCTTTATACTGGAACCGGGGATCATGGTTCTACTTCTTTGGTGAGTGGTCATCGCATATCCAAGCATGATGTGAGGATTGAGGCTTATGGCACTGTGGATGAGCTTAACTCACATATAGGTCTTGTTGTATCTTTGCCTGGATTGCCTGAAGAGTCAAAGCGGATGTTGCTTTGGGTGCAAAACAAGTTGTTTGATCTCGGGGCCTATTTGGCTAACGACATGCCGGGTGTGGCTTCGGGTGTGGATGATGACGATATTCTGCGCCTTGAATCCATGATTGATGTTGTTGACAATAAGCTGCCGGCGTTGAGGCGTTTTGTGCTTCCAGGTGGATGTGTGGAGGCGGGGCAATTGCAAGTGGCTCGTGCTGTGTGCCGTCGTGCGGAGCGCCGTATGCTCTCCTTGGGAGAGGAGGCGGATTTGGCTTCGGAAGTGCTTGTGTTTGTAAACAGATTGAGTGATTTTCTGTTTGCCTTGGGGCGGTATGCCAATATTTGTAATAGCGTTGATGAAATATTTTGGGATAAAAATTGTTAGTTGAAATAAAAGCGTTATTTTTGCGCGCGCTTTACCAAAAAAATGCGCAAATTAATAATAAAGAATCAAATAACACATATTTATGTACTGGACACTTGAACTTGCATCAAAACTTGAGGATGCACCATGGCCCGCAACCAAAGACGAGCTTATAGATTACGCAATGCGCTCAGGCGCTCCCCTTGAAGTGATTGAAAATCTTCAGGAGATGGAGGATGAGGGCGATACCTACGAATGCATAGAGGATATTTGGCCCGATTATCCCTCAAAAGAGGATTTCTTCTTCAACGAAGAGGAGTATTGATTGGGGATACGCTCGGATTCAGAACGAAATTATTTAAAATATAGGCGATTGATGAGTTTGTTTTATGGCTTGTCAATCGCTTTTTTATTGCCTTTTGCCGCAAAATAAATAAGCCTATTATGCGTGTTAAATTATAACTAACTTAAAAATCAATTATCATTTGTTGATGAAATAGACAATGAATTGCTTTATATGTCGTTACTTGATAGGTGTCTCAGATTTATTATTGGTGAAAATGCAGACGGATTTGGTAGGGTTTGAATTATAGATGTATTTATGGTAATGCTTTGTAGGAATTGTGTTGCATTTGTTTGCTTGGTGATGTTTCTCTGTTGTTCAAATGTTGTGTATGGAGAGGAGTGTACGGATTCTGTATCGTCCAATTGGGTTAAACAATTGGTGGCAAGTAAATTTCAGTTGAATGACCCGTCAATAGATTATCCAAAATTTCCGCGATTCTGTATGAAGGTTTATAATTGGGTGGATAGGGTGTTCAATACTTATGATTCGTCTTATGTGGTTGGTACGGGAAAGAATTGGAAAGCAAAACTGATAAGTTATAACTGGGCTGGAAATAATGTGCTGATTTTTCCAAATGGTGAAAAGATTAAGGTCAGGTCGGATATATTCAGTGACTTTGGCCCAAATGTGAGTTTCATGGCGTTGAATTTGGGATATAAGTGGAATGTCAATAGGCTATGGGGTCATACTGATGATGATCGTCGCACGTTCAATTTTGGTTTTAATTGTGCGTTATTTTCAGCTAATTTAAACTATTCTTATGTAAACAATGATTCGGTAAAAATTACCGAAGTAGTTGAAACT
>CAMWXV010000089.1 GCA_947178305.1 uncultured Porphyromonadaceae bacterium
CGCCTCGCAGCACTCGCACCTGAAACGAGCGCGTCTACCATTCCGCCACCTGGGCATGCGCAGATGCTATTTGCAAATGCTGTGCAAAGGTAGATGTTTTGGTTGATGTGTGCAAATATTTGATGGTGTTTTTTGTGCGATTTTTTGTAATTTTGGGGCATGAGCTCTGTTGATTTATATATGGCACCGCTACAGGGGTTTACTGATGTGGTATTTAGATATTGGCACTCTGAGATATATGGTGCTTTAGATGGTTATTTCACTCCTTTTGTGAGGGTTGAGAAGGGTGTGCCCCGTGAACGTGATTTACGTGATTGCTCTTCGCTGCTCAATGCCAATCTTGGTGCTGTGCCGCAGATTATATTCAAGGATATTGCGGAGTTTGAGATTCTGGTGAATGCGGTGCGTGAATTGGGTTTCAATCGTGTGGACTTGAATATGGGGTGTCCGTTTGTGCCTCAGGTGCGCAAGGGGCGAGGTGCGGGTGTGCCGGGAAATACTGAGTTGCTGTCAAAGGTGGCCGAAATGGTGAACGGTATGCCTGATATGGTGTTTTCGGCTAAGATGCGTCTGGGTGTTTCCAATGCGGATGAATGGCGCAATATAATACCTATAATCAATGGGATGGAGCTGTGTCATGTGACGATGCATCCTCGCACGGCTATGCAACAGTATGGCGGGGATGTGAATATGGATGAGTTTGTGAGATTTGCCGGTGAATGTCGCCACAAGGTGGTGTTTAACGGCGATATTGTTGCGCCGGAACAGATTTCGGATATTGTGAAGAAATTCCCTGGGGTGGCGGGTGTGATGATGGGGCGCGGTTTGATAATGCGTCCGTCGCTGGCCAAGGAGTATGCCGAGGGGTGTGCGTGGGACAGGTGCAAACGTGTGGATATGCTTATGAAGCTACACTCGGCATTGCTTAACCATGCGGAATCCAATCTGTGTGGCGAACATCAAGTTCTCGGCAAACTACTCCCCTATTGGGAATATTTCGGGCGTGAGTTTGACAAGAAGGGTGTGAAAAGAGTGATAAAGGCAAATTCACTCGCCCGATATAAAGCTGCGGTACTGGCTTTAGAGTAAAGCGAGGGTTGTGCTCAATGGCTGGTTGTAAGGGATCCAGATGGTATCGGGCTGACGCTTAAGCCACGTGAGTTGCTTTTTGGCGTAGACTCGCGTGTTCTTGGCTATCCGAGCAATGGCTGTGTCGCGGTCCATATGTCCGGAGAAGAGGGCGAACAGTTCTTTGTAGCCCACGGTGTTGAGCGAGTTGAGATGCCTAAGGTGATAAACGGCTCGCGCTTCATCTTCCCATCCGGCTTCAATCATGGTGTCAACACGTTTGTTGATACGCTCAAAGAGCATTTCCCGCGGCATGTCAATGGCCATTTTGACTGTGCGCCAAGGACGCTGTTTTTTCTCGCCGGTACAAAGTGTGGAGTACGGAACTCCGGCCTGCATGGAAACTTCTATAGCGTGAACCATGCGTTTGGGATTGTTGATGTCAACTCGTGAATAATGTACGGGGTCAAGCTCGGCAAGTTTGGTACGAAGTGCTTCTATCCCTCCGGTATAAAATATGTTCCAAGCCTGCTCGCGTATCTGAGGCGAGACTGTGGGGATGTTGTCAATGCCGTAGCATACGGCATCAACATACATCATGGAGCCGCCACACATCACCACATAAGGCGAGCGCTCCCAAAGACGCGGAAGCAGATCAAGCACATCGTGTTCATACTGTGCCGCGCTATAATATTGGTCAAGTTCAAGCATATCCACAAAATGATGAGGCACGGCGGCGCGCTCTTCAAGAGTGGGCGCCGCTGTGCCTATGGGGATATGCTTATAAATCTGCCGGGAATCGGCCGAGATTATTTCGGTGCCGAGTGTTTGGGCAAGCTGCAAAGCAAGTGCCGATTTGCCAGAGCCGGTGGGTCCGGTCAAAACAACAAGGGTGTGCTCAGGTGTGCCCATAACTCGGTTTGGAATAGCTATGTTTATTTACGCTCTGCCACAAGTTTAACTATCTCCACGATAGTGTGCATGGCTTTTTCCATAGATGGTATGGGCACAAACTCGTAGCGACCGTGGAAGTTGAGACCTCCGGCAAAGATATTGGGACAAGGAAGACCTTTGAACGAAAGCTGTGCTCCGTCTGTGCCGCCACGTATGGGCACCACCACCGGAGTGACATCGGCACGGCGCATTGCTTCCTGGGCTATGTCAATTATATGCATAACCGGCTCAATTTTTTCACGCATGTTGTAGTACTGATCTTTGATTTCAAGGGATGCCACATTGGGGAACTCGTGGTTGATTTTGCGTGTGAGGTGCTCAAATTCTTTTTTGCGGCGCTCGAAGCGGTCGCGGTCGTGATCGCGGATGATGTATGTGAGCACGGTTTTCTCAACGGTGCCTTCTATGGAGACAAGGTGATAGAAACCTTCGTAGCCCTCGGTGTGTTCCGGTGTTTCCCATCGGGGAAGCATGATGGCAAACTGGTTGGCGATGCGTAGTGAGTTAATCATCTTGTGCTTGGCGTAACCGGGATGCACGTTGCGTCCGGTGAATGTGACACGAGCCACTGCCGCATTGAAGTTTTCATACTCAAGCTCGCCGATTTCACCGCCGTCCATGGTATAGGCCCAGTCGGCACCGAACCGCTCCACATCAAATTTGTGAGCACCCTGCCCTATCTCTTCATCGGGATTGAATGCTATGCGCACATCGCCATGCTCAATTTCGGGATGTTGCATGAGATACTGCACAGCTGAAATAATTTCGGCTATACCGGCTTTGTCGTCGGCACCAAGCAGAGTGTTACCATCGGTCACTATAAGATCCTGACCTTTGTAATGCTCCAGTTCGGGAAATTCGGATGGCGACAAAATTATCTGCTTTTCGGAGTTAAGTGTAATGTCTCCGCCATCGTAACGCTCAACTATGCGCGGTGACACATGACGACCTGTGAGGTCGGGAGATGTGTCAAGATGCGCGATGAACCCTACCGTGGGGATGTCGGTGCGAGAGGAATTGGACGGAAGTGTGGCCATGAGGTAGCCGTTGTCGTCCAAAGATATATCCTTAAGCCCCAACTGCTGCAATTCGGATTCAAGGTGCTGAGCAAAAATCATTTGCCCGGGGGTTGATGGTGTGAGGTTGGTAAGCTCGTCGCTTTGGGTGTCGAACTTAACATATTGCAGAAATCTATCTACTAAAGTCATTGTATATTAATGTGATTTGGTAAAGCATGTTAACAATATGCCGCACAAGCGACACAGCGCCACAAAGATACGAATTTTAAACGACACAACGCAGACAAAGCTCAAATTAAAATTATGACTATCCATATTGTTAATAAGCATGGTAATATGCGACACAATAGTGTCTTTTTAGAACACCGAAGAAAGAAAACATGTGATTAAATTTGCTTTTAGGAACTCCGAGAGGATTAATATTTCACATTATGCGTAAAATCACATCTCAAATCAAGCTGATAGCCATGATTGCGACATTGAATATCAGCGCCACGGCTCAAACTCCGCAACATTATGCCATAGACAGCGTGATGAATGAAAACGAGTGCCACACCATCGTGAATAACTCCATTCAGGAGTCTTTGCTCAGCGATTACAACAAGTCAACACCAACCACATCGCCAAGCAGCATATACGATATGCCTTATTCCATTACCGGCCGGAATCCCGACTGGCACCGATTGTGGATGAACACCGCCACTTTAAGCGGGGCTTTTGTGGGCACGCTGATAGTGCTGGAGTGTCTGCCAGAGGATGCCACTTCATGGAACCGTGCGGAACTGAGGGAGGTGCCATTATTCAAGAGATGGCACAATCATGTAATCAAAAAAGGGCCAGAATGGGATCACGACAAGTTTTATTTCAATTATATTCTGCATCCGTATGCCGGTGCGGTTTATTATATGACAGCACGCAGCTGCGGGTTCAATGCCTGGCAATCATTGTTGTATTGCAGCTGTATATCAAATATAGGTTGGGAATTCGGCATTGAGGCGTTCATGGAACGTCCTTCTATCCAGGATTTGTTTATCACGCCTTTGGTGGGAAGCGCTATCGGTGAGTGCTTTTACAAGCTCAAACGAAATATTGTGGCAAACGACTACTCTTTGTTTGGTTCAACCGTGCTGGGTAACATAGTGGCATATCTCATTGATCCGGTAAACGAAGTTGTGGGACTGTTTGCGGGGAATCCTTGCAGAGAGAAGAACAAGAGTGTCGACATAAGTATGGCTCCAATCATATCGCCAAGCAGCAAATCCATGAACTACGGATTTGCTCTATGCTACTCGTTCTAAAGTTGCTTTGACTTCAAGAATTTGATCAATTACGGCTGTGCGAATTGTGAATACCGGGGTCATAATGTTAATGACATTAATCTAATTTTTTGTGGTTAATCAGCTGTAAGGGATAATCATGTGTTCGCTCTGTTTCTTCTGTAAGGTGATATACCTTGTTATCGGCAGTGTGTTGGAAATAATAATGTGCTCCATGTTGTGTGCTTTCACAACTCCATATTGTGGCATCATCGTCTCCACGCAACGTATAGCGCTCACCCTGACATGAGGTGAGTTTTCCGTCGTTGCCCATTATTTGCATAGAGAAAAGTCCATCGCCACTATGTTCGTAACTGACAATTGTGAGTATGCAGTAAGAACCATCCGCGATATTGCCAACATAGGTGTCGGCAACGACAGATCCGAGACCGGAGGCTTGGGCAAGCTCGTTGACAAGGGTTGCTGAATCAGAAATATTCTCCATATATCCTGAATCGCTATGCTTACTACAACTGGAATAAACCACTGTGACAAACAGCACGGAAACGACCGACAAAAAAGATTTCATAATTGAACACATAAATTTAAGTTTTAGCGCATTTGTTCATGCAAATATAACCATCATTTCCGAGATTATATATCTCATACAATATTGGATGAATAAGGGCGGCCCGAGAGGGTCGCCCTTAGCAAGCTGGAAAAAGGATTTATAAAAATATGCGGATGGATTATTTATCCAAATGCTCGTATTTGAGGGTCTGTGTGGGCTGGTCGCATACTTCAGCGGGACCGAAGTACTGGATGGGGCCTGGGAACACGTAGCACTCGTTCATTGCCCATTCGTCACGCTTGGCTGCAAAACGACGGAAGGGTGTGCCATCAAGGCGAACAAGGGCTTTCTGTATCACGGGTTTCATTTCGCCATGACGACGCTCCATGTTGAACATCATAGAGATGGGTATACCACCTGCGAGCCACTGTACTGATGGTTTGGTGAGGTTGCGGAGGCTTGACATATAGCCGGTAACACCAGAGGCTATGAGGCAAGCTGCGTTGTAACCAAGAGCATAGCAGTAGTCGGCATCAAAATTGGAGGGAGCGGCGCAACGTCCTTCGTAGCCGAAGAAGTGGTGCTGTGCTGCAAATTTGCCATTGAACTTGCCTTCGCTGCGGAGCACTTCAAGACGGTTGGCAACCATTTCGCTGAGAAGTTTCTCAGTTTCAATAAGGCTAACCTGCACGTTGCCGTGGGGGTCGCGGTCAAGTGTAAGCTGACGAGCTACGCCTTCTGGCAGAGCGGCATATGTCTTGGCATTTTTGTCGCAGAGGTGGTCAATGACGAACTGACGCTGTTCGGCGGGAGTCATTGCGGCCACATCGGGGTTCTTGGCCAAAAGGTCGTTGAGTTCGGCTATGAGATTCTTCATAGCAGGGATGAACTCAATGAGACCTTCAGGGATGAGTACAGTACCGAAGTTCTTACCGTTGGCAGAACGTGCTGCAACTGTAAGAGCTATAGAGTTGACAATATCTTCAAGAGTGGAGTTGTTGGCTTCAATCTCTTCAGAGATTATGCACACATTGGGCTGAGTTTGCAGGGCGCATTCAAGAGCGATGTGTGAAGCGGAACGACCCATGAGCTTGATGAAGTGCCAGTATTTCTTGGCAGAGAAACAGTCGCGCTGGATGTTACCGATAAGCTCGGAATAAACCTTAGTTGCGGTGTCAAAACCGAATGAAGCCTCAACCACTTCGTTCTTAAGGTCACCGTCAATGGTTTTGGGGCAACCGATAACCTGAACACCGGCATTGATGCTCTTGTAGTATTCAGCGAGCACGGCAGCGTTGGTATTGGAGTCGTCACCACCGATGATAACGAGAGCTGAGATGTTAAGTTCCTTGAGGATTTCAAGACCTTTGTCAAACTGCTCTTTCTTTTCCAATTTGGTACGACCGGAACCGATGATGTCAAAACCGCCTGTGTTGCGATACTCGTCAATGATATCGGAAGTAAGTTCCTTGTAATTGTGATCCACCAAACCGCCGGGACCCATGAGGAAACCGTAGAGGCGGCTGTCTTTGTTGATTTTCTTTACACCGTCAAAAAGGCCGCAAATCACATTGTGACCGCCGGGAGCCTGACCACCGGAAAGAATCACACCCACATTGATGGGTTTACCAACAGTAGGGTTGGGATTTTTTTCAAAACGGAGTTCGGGCAGACCATAGGTGTTGGGGAACAGTTTGGCAATCTCTTCCTGATCAGCCACAGAATGAGTGGGCTCGCCTTCAACAGCCAGCACTGCACCGGTGAGGGTGACGGGGAGCTTGGGCAGATAAGCGGCACGCGCTATTTGCAATGCACTTTTCTTCATGAATATATGCGTTATAGTTAGTTATAAAATTATAAGCTGTGTTTTGAAACAAATTTGGCACAAAGTTCGTGATTTTTTATGACATATCCACGCTATTCCATCAAAAAAAACATACTATTGTCATGAGTATTCAAATATTTGTGGCTGTAAAGCTTATCCTTGTACGTGACCATAAAATAAAATGCATTTTTTTGGCATATGGAATGGATTTTGTACTTTTGGGGTACGAACAAAAACAGTGTTTACAATGAAGCTCAAATATATTATCACAATTTTGTTTGCAGTCAGTTGTACAATAGGAGCATCGGCTGCAAAGAAAGTCCGTGCAGCCAAAATCACTCCCGAAGAGATGCTCACACAAGCTGAAAACGAGTTTCAGGCATACAATTTTGACACCGCACTTGAAAAACTTGAGGAATACGAAAAAGCCCAACAGAAGGCGAAAAAGCCTCTCAGCGATGAATATCACAGCTTGATGAACCGTGTGCAGACCGGCACATCAATGCTTGACAGAGTGGAAGATGTGGAAATCATAGACAGCCTGACTGTTGATGCAGACAAGTTTTTTCGTTACTACCGATTGTCTCTGCCATCAGGCCGTGTCACAGACGGATCAACATTACCATCAGATGCACAAGTTGCCCCAGGCAGCACTGCCTATATAACAGAAAACGGAGAAACTGCCATATGGTCATCGCCTGACAAAAACGGGAATGCCCAACTTTTTCAGTCCACCAAACTCGTGGACGGCAGCTGGGAACGCCCTCACAGTCTGGGAAAAGATTTATCAATGGGCGGAGACGCCTTGTTTCCCTTCCTTATGAGCGATGGCATAACTCTATAT
>CAMWXV010000090.1 GCA_947178305.1 uncultured Porphyromonadaceae bacterium
CTTTTCCCGGACGTTTTTGAAAGAAGAATGCTCCGGCACCCTTGTTTGCAAAGTGCAGCCATATGGTTATTATGAACAGTGGTATGGCTAATATCAGTAGGGCGCAGCCTGATACCACAATGTCAATTATTCGCTTAAAAAAGTTGCTGTATATTTTCATTGATGCTACATTATTTCTTTGTAAAAATCTTTAAGGCATTGGCGAACATAGCTTTGTTCGTAGCGAGATGCTATAAGTGGTCGCGCCTGCGCGGCCATTGATGCGGTTTTTGTCGGGTGGTCAATGAAAGACTTCATCGCCTTGTATAGAGCTTCGGCATCACGAGGCGGAATGATTGTGCCGTTGCGTCCTTCCATGATGATTTCACGAGAGCCGTTGATGTCGGTTACGATTGACGGTAATCCCATGGCTCCGGCTTCAATCACCACATTAGGGAACCCCTCGCGGTAACTTGGGAAGACAAAAGCGTCGGATGCCAACAGCCATGTGCGCACATCCTTTTGTTCGCCAACGGCTTCTATGCCTGGGCATGAGTTGATGGTTTGGTGTGTTTGAGAGCTTATTGGATCAAGGTTGTCTTCATATGGCCCAACAAGAATCAGGCGAGAGTCAGGACATTCGTTGTAAAGCCGTGAAAATGCTTCGGCCAGCTCATTGATTCCCTTGTCGCGTACAATGCGACCAATGAATATAAATGTGAAACTCTCAGGTTTGCGTATGGTTTCGGCAACACTATTAAGTGATTCATCTGCCGGATTGAATCGTTCAAGGTCAATGCCTCGGCAATTGCCATGGCCAAGCACCCGTATAGGTTTGCGTGTGATATTATTGTTGAGCAGGTCGGCCTTCACCCCCTCGCCTTCGGGAATGATATGTGTGGCACAAGCGCATGTAAGCCGATCCGTGGCCATGAGTATTTGGCGTTTTAGTCCGGTAGCGGTTGGAAATACAAGCCCTGTGAAAGTGTGTACCCGCACCGGCACCCTTGTGAGCATTGCCGCTATCATACAAACAAGTCCGGCCTTGGGAGTCATGGAATGCACCATGCTGGGACGTTCATGGCGAAACACACGAATCATCTGCCATAGTGACTTAATATCCTTGACCGGCGATATGTGCCGTTCCATGGGTACTACGATGGCTCGTCCTCCGGCGTTGCGCACACGCTCCAATTCCGGACCATCGGAAGACACCGATACCACCTCATATCCCATTTCGCGAAGCTCCGGTATAAGTCCGTCAAAGAACCCGACCGACATAGACACCGTCACTCCTCGTATGATTTTATTTGAACTCATAAAGAAATTTGTAAAGATTGTTATATCCATTGGTCATAACGGATATGTCATATTGGTTGGCTCGTTGGCGGCAATTGTTGGATATTGATTCATAGAGATTGGAGTCTTGTTCCAATTTCATTATTTCCGAAACAAGAACTTTTTCATCTTGATGTGGGAAAAGTATTCCGGCTCCATTGACAACCTCGCGGAGGCCATCAACATCCGATGCGAGGAAAGGTTTTCCTACGCTCATTCCTTCAACCGACGAAAGGGATAATCCTTCAAAGTGAGAAGACATTACGATATAATCGGCTGAATGGAGAAGATTTGGTACATCTGTGCGTATACCAAGGAAATGTACACGGGTTGTTAGATTTTCAGCATTTGCTAATGATTCAAGCTCAGAGCGACGAACTCCATCTCCAACAAGAAATAGATGAAAGTTTGGCGGTAGGTATTTGAGAGCTTTTATCAGAGTGTCCTGATCTTTTTCCCATCTGAATCCTGCTACCATTATTATCTTACGGCTGTTAGGAGCCATCTGTTCTAATTCTTTGGATGGTTTGGCCTCCGAGTATTTTGTTATATTGACACCATTGTTGATAGTGTATATATCAGTATTGCATTTTCCAAGATATGTTCTGAGATTTTCCTCAGCTTTTTTTGATATGCAAATAACAGTGTTATAACGATTATACATCCAACGGTCAATTGCAACATAACCCTTCCAAGCGCGGCGACGATTAGATGTGTTGTGCTCGGTTGTTATAAATTTAGATTTTGAAAAGGCACTTGCTATGGCAGCAAATATTTGAGGCGCAGTGTTGTGGGTATGTACAATATCGTAGCGTCCTTTACGTATGAGTTTGCATAGAGCAATCAGATTTGCCGGATGATATACGGAGCGATTCTTGCCGAGTTCACGGATGGTGATGCCTGTTGGCTGCATATCGCGTTTGAAAGGGGTGTCAACACCATCAAATAGGCAAAGTTCTACTTCATGACCTTTTTCGCGAAGCCTTGGAAGCAAATCAATCATCAGTTTTTCGGCTCCACCGGTGCGCAGTGATGTTATTATATGAAGTATTTTCATTGGATGTAGTAAGTAGTTATCTGAATTTCATTTTTGCATTAGATTTGACTTTTGAGCGAATACGCATATACCATAGAAGCCCTGGTATGGTGGCTAATAGGGTCATACCTTTTTTAGGTGATTCGTTCAAGTATTTATGATTTCCGGCAATAATGGAACTGGCTACATAGTGTATGCATGATACAAAACGGCGCTTTAAGGTTGGTGCACATATCATCTCTGTTTTACGGAAAAAAGAGAATCCTTTGGGGTTGCGCCAATATTGTTTATACATATTATAGCTTGAACCGTCTAACTGGTATTCTACAATTACAAGAGGTTCGTTGAGAGTCAAAAGTTTGTAGTCTATGTCAATAAGCATATACTTATAGGCTAATCCTACATAGCGTTCCCCTTCAAAAAGTGGATATTCAGGATATTTTTTGATTATATCGGTGCGATATACTAACTTTTTGTCACCAGTGCCTCCTGATGCATAAAATCCTTGGAGAGTGGTTTCTTTCATTTCAGCTGGAAAACCAGAGCCGATAATATTGCCGTTTTCGGTTTGGTCAAGTCCTATAATACCGGCGTATTTATCATTCCCATATTTATTCCAAAAGGTTACTATTTTTTCTACAGCATTATCAGGCATAAAGTCATCGGAGTCTATGCAAGTGTTGAGCTCAGTTGTTATATTTCGGTAGGCTGTGTTATGAGCACCATGCATTCCTTGATTTTCTTGGCGAATGTAGCGGATCGGAATTTTTTTTTCTGCTATCCATTTTTCAACAAGTTCTTGTGTGTTGTCTGTAGAGCCATCGTCAATTACGAGCCACTCAAAATCTTTGCTGGTTTGACGAAGTAGGCTTTCATATGTGCGACCGATAGTGTGTGCACGATTGTATGCCGGAGTGAATATTGTTAGCGTTTTCATATTTACCAATAAAAAGTTTCCATAAACCAGGTGAATCCAATATGTGCGAGCATTATTTGACTTGCTCGTTTACCTTGTTCTTGTCCCCAAATGTTAAGTTGAAGCAATGGGTATGCCAAAACAATTGGGTACATGAACCATGAAAGATATGCAAAGCGATTGGAGTAGTTTGCTCTGATTACCATTACCCAAAATGCATTAGCTAATGTATATGTATTTAGGAGTATTATATATGTCCTATCTTGTATTCCACGTTTTATTACCACATAGTATCCTAAAACTATTGGCATCATGCTGTATATTAGGAAGTCCCAGCGAAAGCCAGTATGACTGAACATACCATCATCCATAGTTGTGAGATAAGAAGTTCTGTCGTCAAAACCGAGACTGACAAAGGCTGCAGTTACTGTTCCTCCGGCAACGAGGCTGATAAAGATGGACAGAATCCAAAAAGTATATGCCCATTTAAACTGTTTGACTATGTAAATGGATGCAAATAAACTGGCTATGGGTAATACTGTGGATCTATGTATATTTATTGCTATAAATGCTAATACTATTGCAAAAATCAAGTCTTTTCGTGAATATGCGCATAATGCAATAGCTGATAGGGCTATTGAACAGGCCAATCCATTGCGTATGCCATTTGTTCCGTAGCTAAAGAATGAAAAAGCACCAAAAATAAATAGAAGTGATATGATTACATTATTTTTTGTTAAAATTCGGCATGCGATTAATGTAAATCCGAAATATCCAATAGCTATTATTGTGAAATAATATGACACATCCATGATTTGAGAACAGGCATATGACAAATTATTCCAAATCCATTCGGATGATTCTTCATAGGAGCCTCCTATATTATATTTCATTAAATTATATGTATGTGTATAGAAATAAGTGTCTCCAAAAATAAAATGATTGGGACGCATTCCTATCCACAATGCAAAGATGGTGCAGATAATAAAAGCAAATGTAATGTTATTTTCACCTCGCTTTATTTGGATATAATTTTGGCTGTATAATCTATTTGCTGTAAATAATGTCATAATTATCACAGTGTATAGAAAAACTGTGCTATATAATGGAGCGGGAATCACTTTTTGAATATTTTGCGAAGATTGGAGATTGTGTTGACTCCGAATATTCTGTGAGAAATACGAGAAATCCACTGACGCGTAACCGATACATTCATCCATGTTTTGGAGTACCAGTGGATAGTTCTTGTGTTTTGAGTCTTATTTAACTTTCCTGTTGCATCATCAAATGGATTGAAATAATCAGCGGGATAGATTATTGTATTGGCTACAGTCTGAATCCCAACATTGTTTGCAAGCCCGAATTTAACGAGTTCTCGTGTTGTAATATTTACGACTGCGTCTGTTATGTTATATCCACCATTTGGTAGTAAAAAGTGAAGTTGAGAGTAATAATCAAGGATATTTTTATATAGATACATTTCCTTGTACGCACCTATGCCAACACCCGGATTCACGGCACCGTATTGGCGTTCGATACATGGATTTATTTCAAACCCCATAAAGGGGCCGGCGGCTATGATGTCGTCCATGGGGCGAATTACCTCAACATCGGTATCAAAGTATAACCCACCGTGCTCGTAGAGTATCTTGAAGCGGGCATAATCACTAACAAACGCATATTTTTTTGCTGCATATGCCTGGGCGGTGTAGGGGATGGTGTTGACATCAAAATTGTCTTCGTTCCACTCTATGATTTCATAGTCCGGCAGGTATTTGTGCCACGATGCTATGCATTTTTGTGCGGACTCAGGCAATGGATTGCGTCCAAACCAGCAGTAATGTATCTTTTTGGGTATCATGTGATTGAGTGATTATTAAATAATCATTGTTTTAATTTATGTTACGAATTATGAGATTGCGTTGTTGTGTGATTATTGTGTTGTCTGGAATATCATTTTTGATGATGGTTCCAGCTCCGATGACGCAATTATTACCAATCTTAGAGCCGCGTAGAATAATTGCGTTAGAACCAATCCAGCAGTTATTCCCTATTATAATCGGTGTTGTTTTATGAGTATGTTTTACTCCATGTTTGCTGTCAAAATCATGATCGTTGTCAAAAATTTTCACGGAGGGGCCAAATTGACAACCTGATCCAATGACTATTTTGGATTTACAGCTAATCATACATCCTTCATTGAAATAAATATTATTACCTAATGTCAAGATGCTGTTATTGTCAGATATGATACTTAAGCGGCCATCAGAAATAATCTTATTCCCTAATGTAATAATACTTTGTTTTCCAAAAGACAATCGTGTATTGTATGAAAATATTTGAAGTCCAGTTGTATTTATATTTGCAGAAGAAAAAAGTTTTAATAGAGTAATTTTTATTAAACTGTATAATATTTTGATGTATGGAACCATAATAATAAAATTATATTAAATCATATATTTTATCAATTTCAGATCTATTGGCATAGTCTTTTGTTTGGAGATATGTTGTGAACTGTTTTTGTAAGTCTTTATTAGCAATAAATTCGGTGAGTTTCTGTGCGCATCCGGCATTGTCAAGCGGTACGATTACTCCGTCCACACCATCGTTGATTTGGGATGAGGCGGTGGGATAGGCTGTCACTGCCACTGGCTTGTGAAGCATCTGAGCTTCACGAACTGTTACGGATTTACCTTCGTAGCGTGATGGCTGTACATATATGTCGCAGGCATTGATGTATGGATATGGATTCTCTTTTTTGCCAAGAAGAATCACATGATTCTCCATGCCGGATTCTGCTATTTTTCTGCGTATTAGAGCCTCATCGCTTCCAAAACCGATTATGTACCATTTCAGTCCTGTGAGGCCTGATTCAATCATTCTGCGTGCAATATCTGGAACATTGTCATAGTTCTTGGCGGTACAGAATCGTCCTATTGACAATAAGTTGATACTTCCTGTGAACTCATTTGATGCATCAAATTCTTTTGCTCTTGTGTGCACAAACTCTTCGGATAGCATATTCTCAATTTCCACAATTTTTGGAGCCAAAGAAGGGAATGTCTTGAGAAAAGAGCGTGTCACTTCTTGTGAGATAGAGGCTATATAATCATATGCTCCCCAAACAGGTAACTCTCTTTGAGCATTAACGCTAACAGTTGAGTAGTCTGTATGAATCCATGCCAAACGCTTTTTTGCACGCACTTTGTTTAGGCCGATATTATGCGGTATAAGGTAGCTTATACACAAATCATATTCTGTACTTGGGCTGATTTTTGGTAACCAAGGTGTTGTATTGTTGCCAACATAGTGTATTATGGCTATGTCCTCGTTCTTGGCAGGGTGCTTATAACGATAATTGCGACAACTCCATTTTGCTAAAATCCTACCGGCAACAATGCCAAAATGTCCTTTTTTTAAGGCACAGCTCATAGGCTTCTCTATCATGGAGTAAACGCTTACTTCAGGTAATAGGTTTACCCATTTTGGAATAAATTGCATCAAAGGCCCCTGATGGCTGTAAATGAATAGATCAACATCTACTTTCTTGGGATCCAAAGCGCCGAGCAATCCGATGAGGCTCATTTCCGCTCCACCGAGCTCCAAGTAGTGCATCAATATAATTATCCGAGGTTTATGCATTTTCAAAGTCTGTTAGATATTTATGGAATCTACTGCTTTTTGCTTTTTAAAATATTTAAGCAATAGTTTGACAATTGTTTAAATTCTAATGTTTTTTTGAACGCTAAATAATATACAATCACTATTGTGATTATTGCTATGATTGTGTTGATTGCAACCTTGATAAACGTGTTCTCAAAAATCATTAATTCAGAGGTGAATAGAGCAATGATTAAAGTTAATAGGGATACCGAGGAGTAATATAAATACCGAGAAAAGTAACGCCAAAGCGGTTGGTGGAATACATTCTTGTATATGAGTCTTGGCCATTGCCAAAAACCTATGGACAATATGCTTATTCCAGTTGCGAGTAGTACACCTCCAAGACCCCATATCTTCACAAGAATTAATGAAAGAATCAAATTTATTATCCCCTGAAGCAGTGGTGTGAATTTATCTGCATTGAATATGCCGGCTTTTGTTTTGAATGTCAATGCAGAGGTTCGCATTCCATCAATAAAGAAGTTGAATAATATGATTGCTAAAATCCAGTTGGATAATACATAATTATCA
>CAMWXV010000091.1 GCA_947178305.1 uncultured Porphyromonadaceae bacterium
CTTTTTGCGCGGTATGGTGATTGTCAAATATATGAAGGTAATGTTTTTTCTTTTTGAAGTATGGCATTCTGTTGTCTGTGTGAAAATCTGTTAGCAAAGTGTGGTTGTCTTGCCAATTGGCGGAAAATGTGTAACTTTGTGTGCCTAATGGTGTTGAAAAAAACAGAACGGCAATCAATAATATGCTTAGAATCAAAAGACTATACACGTTTATGCTACAGAGCTTTGTGCCTCTGTTTGTCATGACATTTTTTATATGTCTTTTCATAGTGTTGATGCAATTTTTGTGGCGTTTTATTGACGACCTCGTGGGCAAAGGACTTGGTGTGGATGTTATTGGTGAGCTGTTTTTCTACGCAGCTCTCACCATGATTCCTATGGCATTGCCGTTGGCCATTCTGCTTGCATCGCTTATGACATTCGGTAATCTCGGTGAGCGATTTGAGCTTACGGCCATCAAGGCCAGTGGAGTATCGCTGCTTAAGGTTATGCGCCCGCTCATAGCGCTTATGGTGTTGATAGCCATTGGTGCTTTCTTTTTTCAAAACGATGTGCTTCCCGTGGCGCAAACCAAAATGTGGACTCTCATCTATTCCGTGCGCCAAAAGTCACCCGAAGTGGAGATTCCCGAGGGTGTGTTCTATGATCAGATTCCTGGTTACAATCTATATGTGGCCAAAAAAAATCCTGACACCGGTATTCTCTACGATATGATGATTTACGATGTGAGCAAGGGGTTTGACAATGCCAGTGTGATTCTTGCCGATTCGGGCAAGTTGGCTATGACAGAAGGCAAGACGCATCTTTTTCTCACTCTTTGGCAAGGTGAATCGTTTGAGAATCTTCGCGATGCCGCTGCCAATATGAACAATGTGCCATACCGTCGTGAAAGTTTTGATCTCAAAGAGATTCTTGTGAATTTTGATGCCAACTTCAATCGCATGGACGAGGACGGAATGCGCAATCAGTATGTTGGAAAAAACATTGCCGAGTTGCAGGCCACGATAGATTCCGTTAATCATCGCGTGGATTCCGTTGGTGAAATCTACGGTCGTGAGGTGCTTGAAGCGCCTCGTGTGGGCATGGATTATTATACCACCAAGGTAGAGCATGGCAAAGTGGTGCGTACACGCAATTCCGATGTGCCGATGCATTCACCTGTGGATGTTGATTCGGTGTTTCGCGGCTCAAGTTCAGGAGCCATGTTGAACTATCTCAATCAGGCTGTCAACAAGGCTCGTATGGCAAAAGCATCCTATGAATTCAAAGGTTTGACCATGTCCGATGACAAGCGTACTATACGTAGGCATGCCATAGAATTACAAAAAAAATTCACATTGTCGTTTGCCTGCATTATATTCTTCTTCATTGGAGCGCCGTTGGGTGCCATAATCCGCAAGGGCGGTTTGGGCATGCCATTGGTGATAAGTGTGTTTTTGTTTATATTCTATTATATAATTGATAACACCGGATATAAGATGGCTCGTGAGGGCAAGATTGCTGTGTGGCAGGGCATGTGGCTCAGTAGCGCGGTGCTATTGCCATTGGGTGTGTTCTTCACTTATAAGGCGATGAGAGACTCTGCGGTGTTCAACAAGGACGCGTATGTCAACTTCCTACGTCGTGTGACAGGGCGTGTGGAAAAACGCTCGCTTGAATTCAAGGAGCTTGCCATGGTCACAGTGGAATCTCATCATGCTTATGCCATCCTTGAGCGTTTGCGCAATAGTTGTACCGCTTTTCTCTCTGAAAATCCACCAGTGCCTGGCTATATCACTTATTGGCTTCGTGGATATGATCGGGAACAGCTCTCGGAGCTGCGTTCACAAGTGGAGCAGGCAGTGGATTATATATCCAACAGCCGTTCGCACCGAGTGGTGGCCATGCTCAATGAGTTGCCGGTATTGCGTAGCCTATGGCTGTATCGTCCCACTGCTTATAAAGCTATCGGATGGGTGGCCGTGATATGTTTTCCTATCGGATTGCCGGTATATATTCTCGCACTTCGTTCGCTCAGGAAGCTTCGTGCCGATGTGAGCAATGTGAAGCGTGTGGCCTCGGGCCTTGAAACTTTGATACAATAAACAATCTAACGATATGAGTGAAATAAAACTTGACACTATAGAACAGGCCATTGAGGACTTCCGCAACGGAAAGTTTGTGATTGTGGTGGACGATGAGGATCGTGAAAACGAAGGCGACCTTATAATGGCGGCTGAAAAAGTTACTCCCGAGCATGTTAATTTTATGATTACGAATGCGCGTGGTGAACTTTGCGCTCCGCTTACTATTTCACGTTGTAAGGAATTAGAATTGCCACATCAGGTGGACGATAACACTTCTATGCTTGGCACTCCGTTTACTATCACAGTTGACAAGTTGGAAGGTTGCACTACCGGAGTGTCTGCTCATGACCGTGCTGCCACGCTTCGGGCTCTTGCTGACCCGTCCAGTCGTCCGGCAGATTTCGGCCGCCCGGGACATGTACACCCATTGTATGCACAGGACGAGGGTGTGCTTCGTCGTCCGGGACACACAGAAGCAGGTGTGGATTTGGCTCGCCTTGCGGGTTTGCATCCGGCTGCCACTCTCATTGAAATTCTTAATGAGGACGGCACTATGGCACGCTTGCCACAATTGCGCAAGAAAGCCGATGAATGGGGATTGCACCTTGTGTCCATACGAGACCTCATAGCCTATCGTTTGCGTACCGAATCGCTTGTGGAGCAAGGCGTGGAGGTGGATATGCCTACTGCCTACGGCCATTTTCGTTTGATTCCGTTTCGTCAGAAAAGCAACG
This sequence comes from uncultured Porphyromonadaceae bacterium, assembly GCA_947178305.1. GTDB lineage: Bacteria > Bacteroidota > Bacteroidia > Bacteroidales > Muribaculaceae > Paramuribaculum. The sequence goes on from CAMWXV010000091.1 coordinate 2,801, forward strand.
GACTTGAACACATAGCATTGATAAAAGGTGATGTGAGCACCGGACACCCTGTGCTTGTGCGCGTTCACTCTTCGTGTGCCACAGGAGATATTTTCGGCTCGCAGCGTTGTGACTGCGGAGAGCAGTTGCATCGCGCCATGCAGATGGTGGAGAAAGAGGGCAATGGAGTCATTCTTTACCTAAATCAGGAGGGTAGGGGAATAGGACTCATGGAAAAAATCAAGGCATATAAACTTCAGGAGGAAGGACTTGACACCGTTGATGCCAATCTTCATCTCGGACATCGTGCCGATGAGCGAGATTATGGTGTAGGAGCACAGATTCTGCACATGCTTGGAGTGGAAAAGATGCGTCTTATGACCAATAATCCTGTAAAGCGTATCGGTTTGGAAGGATATGGACTGACTGTGGTTGATAATGTGCCGATTGAAATTGAGCCTAACCCGTACAATAGATTCTATATGCACACCAAGAAAGAACGCATGGGGCATCATCTTGATAAAGTTGATTGATTTTTCAATCCAAAAAATAAGATGTATTGATAGGGAGGTTTTAAGCCTCCCTATTTTTTATGATATAATATGAATCATTCACTTAAAAAATCATCATTTTAGGGTATTTTGCAAAATATTGGCATCTGCTACTTTTGTGATTCCAAAATTCGTTATTCTTATCATTCTTTATGGTTCACAAATTTTCTATTTTTTTTGTAGTTGTTTTTGCAATTTTGATTTCTCAGTCTGCTGTGGCTAAAGATGTGTCCGATGCTAATATCTCGGGTCATGTGCTTGATGCCGAAACCGGTGAACATATGCCTGGTTGTGTGGTGAAAATACTTGATACAAATCTTGCGGCCATGACCGATGCTTCAGGGCATTATCTGTTTCGTGATTTGACTCCGGGAAATTACATGGTGGAGGTGTCATTCATGGGATATGTTTCACAGCGTAAGTCGGTCACGGCTGTAATGCATAAAAATATTGAACTGAATTTCAGTGTGTCTCCTGATGCATTTATGCTTGATCAGGTGGTGGTTACATCCTCTAAAACAGAGACACGTCGTCGCGAGAGCCCTTCGTTGGTCAATGTGTTGTCTGCTAAAAATTTTCTTAATGTTGGGGCATGTTCGTTGGCCGATGGTCTTGATTTCCAACCCGGCGTGAGGGTTGAGAATGATTGTCAGAACTGCGGATTCACTCAAGTGCGCATTAATGGTTTGGACGGTCATTATTCTCAGATTCTGATGAACTCGCGACCGGTATTCTCTGCTTTGACCGGAGTGTACGGGCTTGAGCAGATTCCGGCCAATATGATAGAGCGAGTGGAGGTGATGCGTGGTGGAGGATCTGCATTGTTCGGGTCATCTGCTGTTGGTGGCACCATCAACATCATAACTAAAGATCCTGTGACAAATTCAGCAAATGTGGCTCACACGCTCACATCTATGGGGGTTACAGGTGCTCTTGACAATAATACAACTCTAAATGCATCGCTGGTGACCGACAATAATAAAGCCGGTGTATTTATTTATGGGCAGAGTCGTTATCGCGATGGCTATGACCATAATGAAGACGGTTTTACGGAGGTTGCTCAGCTCAAAAGCCAAACACTGGGTGCTCGTGCATTCTTTCGCACTGGCACTGATTCCAAACTCACTTTGGAGTATCACAACACTCATGAATATCGCCGTGGGGGAGACCAGCTTGACAGGCCGGCGCATATGGCTATGATTGCCGAGCAGGTTGATCACAACATTCATGCTGGTGAAGCTACTTTTGACATATGGATGCAGGAACGTAAACAGCATTTGTCTGTGTTTGCTGCCACTCAGGCTACTAAACGCCAAAGCTATTATGGCTCGGATATGGATCCTGATGCATACGGACGCACTTCAGATGTTGTTGCTACAGCCGGGGCACAGTGGACAAATTCCATAAGTAATTTTCTTTTCATGCCGGCCGAACTTGTTGCTGGATTGGAGTACTCCTACAATCGTCTTCATGATGTGACTGTTGGATACAATCACGATATAACTCAAAACGTGAACATTTATAGTGGCTATTTGCAAAACGAATGGCGAAACGAGAAATGGGGTTTTCTTGTAGGCGCAAGACTTGACAAGCACTCCATGATTCACAATCCTATAGTGTCACCGCGAGTGAATATTCGTTTCAATCCATCATCCAACTATAATTTCCGAGCTTCGTATTCCACTGGATTTCGTTCTCCCCAGGCATATGACGAGGATTTTCATGTTGCCATTGTTGGTGGTGAACGCGTTGTCACTGTGTTGGCTCCCGGTTTGAAGCAGGAAAGTTCGCAAAGTGTTAGTTTGTCGGCTGATTTGTATCATCGTTTCGGCTCAGTGCAGACAAACTTGCTTATAGAAGGATTCTTTACTGATTTGCGTGACGTATTTGCATTGCGTCAACTTGAGGGTCTTGATGCGCAGGGCAATGCTGTTTTGCAGCGTTATAACGGTTCCGGAGCGAGAGTTATGGGATTGAATCTTGAAGCTAAGGCATTCTTTTCATCGCGTTTTGATATTCAGGGAGGTGTTACACTGCAGCGTAGCCGATACAAAAGACCTGAGGCATGGAGTGACAATCCTGAGGTGCCTGCCGAAAAGAACATGTTCCGTACTCCGGATATTTATGGCTACTTCACTGCCAATTGGGAAATATTGCGTTCTCTTCGGGCCACAGTGACAGCTACAGGTACCGGACCGATGCTTGTTCAGCATATGGTGGGATCAGGCACGGATATGGATTTGGCCGTGCGCACACAGTCGTTTTTTGATGCTTCGGTTAAGTTGACATATACAATGCGTCTGTTCAATAGGCTTAACCTTGACTTGTCGGCTGGTGTGAGCAATATCTTCAACTCCTATCAAAATGATTTTGATCTTGGACCGTCTCGCGATTCCGGTTACATATATGGCCCGGCATTGCCACGATGTATCACAGCAGGATTCTCATTGTCAATATGATAAAAAAGAACTGGTCAACTTCACAAAGTTGACCAGTTCTTTTTATTCCCTGAAGATTACAGGTTGATAAGTTTCTCTATATGTTCACGTAGTTTTTCGCGAGACTGAGAACCGGCAAGACGGAGGTCACGCACCTGTTCTCCGTTTTTGAAAAACAATATTGTTGGGATGCTCATTATGCGGCATTCGGTGCTAAGCTCGCTTTGTTCATCGATATTGTACTTTCCTATCACAGCTTTGTCTGCATATTCTTGAGCCATCTCATCAATCAGTGGTGACATTTTCATGCAGGGGCCACACCATGTTGCCCAAAAATCTATCACTACAGGGCGTCCCGATTCTATTGCTTCTTTATAGTTGGAGTCTGTAAATTCGTATGCCATAGCTTTTTATTGGTTTTGTTAGTTAATGTTTTTATTGGGTATGCAAAATTAGCAAATTTGCTGTCAATTCATGCACTTATTCTGTTTTTTTGAGCATTGAAAATTCTATCTCCATATCGTCAAGTTTTTCCATCAGATCTTTGTTGATTGGAATGCGCAGCGGAGAGTCAAAAAGTAGTGTACGGCCAAGTTCCCTGTCTCTGATACGGAACGACAAAGATCCCATATTCTCATTGCTTGACTTCATATGCTCTTGAAGCATTCCATGCACGGCATCGGTTATATCTTCTGCATCAATGTTTATGACAATGCCGCGAATCAAAGAGCCTTTGATGGATTGAAGTAAACGGATATTGCCTATTTGGAATTTTATATCTCCGGTCTTGAAGCGACGGCCAAACTGACCGTTGATAAGCACAGGAGTGCCTATCACACCAAAATTGTGGAAATTGATGTAATCTTGTCCAAATAGCATGAATTCTGCTGAGCCGGTGTAATCCTGAATCTTGAGAATACCGAAATGACCCCCGTTGCGTGCCGGACGCGATGTGAAGTCTGTGACCATTCCACCGAGCATATACTCTTTACCCTCCGTTGGAGTGTCCTCGGCAAACTGTTTTAGTGGAGTTGTTCCGAATCTCAGCTCCATATAGAAAGGGTCAAGTGGGTTTGCGGAGTGATATGTGCCCACAAGTTCGCGCTCTTTTTCAAGACGCACGGTATCAACCCATCTCAAAGCAGGTATTACGGGTGGTCGTCCGGCTATGGTCATGCTTGCTTCGTCATCACCAAATAGTGACATGCTTTGGTTTTGTTTGTCAAGTTGATACAGTTGACCATAGCGGAGCACGGCTTCCGAAAATGAATCTCCTTTATTGTTCTTCTCAAAAAAGTCCTCGCGTTGTAACGCATCACTGAAACAGTCAAAACCGCCCGCGTACGCCAATGCATCAACAATACGGCGATTGAGTGATGAGTAGGGCACACGTTCCACAAAATCATATATGGACTCGAATGGCCCTCCTTTTTTTCGTGCGTTGATTATATCGTTTACCACATTTTCGCCCACACCTTTTATGGCTGCGAGACCAAAACGAATGTCACCCTTGGAGTTCACACCAAAATTAGCGAACGACTCGTTTACATCCGGACCCTTTACTCTGATATGCATTTTTTTGCATT
>CAMWXV010000092.1 GCA_947178305.1 uncultured Porphyromonadaceae bacterium
ACTGAAGAATGAGTGAGATTACGTTTCTGCTTCTTGGTTTTCTCGGTCAGAATGTGGCTTTTGAAAGCATGTTTTCTTTTGATTTTTCCTGATCCGGTAAGGGCGAACCTCTTTTTGGCACCGGAATTAGTTTTAATCTTAGGCATTTGTGTTACTTTTAATGAAAATATTAATTCGAGTTTTTGCTCTGTTTATTTCTTTTTGGGCGATATCATAAGTATCATGCGCTTACCTTCAAGCACCGGCATTTGCTCCACCTTGCCATATTCCTCAAGATCGTTTGCAAATCTCAGAAGAAGCACCTCACCCTGCTCTTTAAACAAGATTGAACGACCACGGAAAAACACATAGGCTTTCACTTTGGCTCCTTCCTGCAGGAAACCCATGGCGTGCTTCAGCTTGAAGTTGTAATCATGATCATCAGTCTGAGGTCCGAAACGGATCTCTTTCACCACCACCTTAGTGGCTTTGGCCTTCTGCTCTTTCTGATGCTTTTTCTGCTGATACAGGAATTTCTGATAATCCAATATCTTGCACACCGGAGGAGCGGCATTAGGTGAAATCTCAATCAAATCCAGCCCTTGGTCATCGGCTATGCGCAATGCCTCCTGAATGGAATAGATGCCTTGCTCCACATTATCACCCACCAAGCGAACTTCGCGGGCACGTATGCGGTCATTGATTGCGTAAAGATCCTTTGATGTAACTCTATCGCCTTTACGCTGTGGGCCGTTGTTACGCCGTGGCCCTGCTGGCACAAAAGGTTTTTTCTCCATTCAGTGGGGTTATTGATTAATCATTTCATTGACCTCGTCAGTCAAATTCTGTGCAAAGGTAGTAATTTTCATCGTACCTTTATCACCTTCGCCCTGTTTTCTTACAGAAATTTCACCATTTTCTGCTTCTTTTTCTCCAACTATGAGCATATACGGTATTCTTCGCAGTTCATTATCGCGAATTTTCTTACCAATTTTCTCATTGCGGTCGTCAACAGATGCACGAATATCGTATTTGTCAAGCTCAGCCACAACCGAACGAGCATAGTCGTTGAACTTCTCACTGATAGGAAGCACCACACATTGCTCGGGAGCAAGCCACAATGGGAAACGACCTGCGGTGTGCTCAAGAAGCACAGCCACAAAACGCTCCATAGAGCCGAACGGAGCACGGTGAATCATAACCGGACGATGTTTCTGGTTGTCGGCACCGGTATATTCAAGTTGGAAGCGCTCAGGCAGGTTGTAATCCACCTGAATGGTTCCGAGCTGCCAACGGCGACCGATGGCATCCTTGACCATAAAGTCAAGCTTCGGACCATAGAATGCAGCCTCACCCAATTCAGTGCGGGCCTTCAGCCCCTTCTCGGCACAAGCCTCAATAATGGCCTGCTCAGCCAAGTGCCAGTTTTCATCAGTTCCTATATATTTCTCCTTATTGTTAGGATCACGAAGCGAAATCTGAGCCTCATAATTCTCAAACTTAAGAGCCTTGAATATATAGAAGATAATGTCCATCACCTTAAGGAACTCATCCTTGATTTGTTCAGGAGCACAGAAGATATGGGCATCATCCTGAGTAAAGCCGCGCACTCGGGTCAATCCATGAAGCTCACCACTCTGCTCGTAGCGATACACAGTGCCGAACTCGGCAAGTCTCAAAGGCAGATCACGGTAGCTACGGGGATAAGCCTTGAATATCTCACAATGGTGAGGACAGTTCATAGGCTTAAGCAAATACTCCTCACCTTCTTCCGGAGTATGAATAGGCTGGAAAGAATCCTTACCGTATTTGGCATAGTGACCGGAAGTCACATACAGATTTTTATTACCGATATGCGGAGTGATCACCTGCAAGTAACCATATTTTCGCTGAATCTTGCGAAGGAACTGCTCAAGACGGTCACGAAGAGCCGCGCCTTTGGGCAACCATAACGGAAGTCCGGCACCCACGTTCTGAGAAAAAGCAAACAGCTCCATCTCCTTGCCCAGTTTACGGTGGTCACGTTTCTTGGCCTCTTCCAAAAGTGCCAGATATTCATCAAGCATCTTCTGCTTGGGGAAAGTCACACCATACACACGCACCAACTGATTACGCTTCTCATCACCGCGCCAATAAGCACCAGCAAGAGACATCACCTTTACAGCCTTGATAGGAGCCGTGTTAGGAATATGCGGTCCGCGGCACAAATCAGTAAAACTACCTTGCGTATAAGTAGTGATGTGGCCGTCCTCCAGCTCACTTATAAGCTCACACTTATACACCTCACCGCGGTCTCCAAACAATTTCAGCGCATCAGCCTTGGTTATATCCTGACGCACGATAGCCTGCTTTTGACGAGCAAGCTCCAACATTTTCTTCTCTATTTTCTGGAAATCGGCAGCAGTTATCTCATTATCACCCGGATCTATATCGTAATAGAAACCATTTTCAATAGCCGGGCCAATACCGAATTTCACACCGGGATACAGCTCTTGCAAAGCTTCGGCCAGCAAATGTGCCGAGCTGTGCCAAAAAGCGTGCTTACCCTCAGGGTCATCCCATTTGAACAGGCGCACACTCGCATCCTCATTTATAGGGCGAGCGAGATCCCACTCCTGATCATTTACAGAAGCGGCAAGCACATCCTGAGCCAAACGCGAACTTATGCTTTCGGCAATTTGAAGTGGAGTAACACCACTTTCAAACTGCTTCACTGAATTGTCAGGAAAAGTAATGTTTATCATATTGATAGTCAAACTATTATTACACATTAACAGCCACCGGCCACATCGCCGGAGGCAAAACCGACTGCAAATTTAATCTATTAATTTGATTTTCCAACCATTACCATCCCAATTTTTTAAGCGGAATGTCAATACTCACATTAACGATCAACCACGCTACGAACTATACACAAACATTCTGCAACGGGCACAATCAAACTCCACTTCAAGATTGCCATAAGCACTTGCCAACACAAGAGGACCACGCCATTCCCTACCCTCCACAGTACGCAGACAACGCCCCATCTCCCTGCGCAGACAATAGCGGGTCTCCATAACCTGCACACGTTTCTTAGCCAACGGCATTACCTCCATGGCACGTTCCTTAACCTTGGCTCCATACGAAGTGTAAAATTTTTCAGCCAACTTATTGGACACATTGTCATGGCGATCCAGAAGCTTACCGTCAAGAAGCACAGTGAGAGCCTTGTCATCAGCACCACGCCTATAGTCAAACTTATGAGTGGCAATCCTCGCGGCATCCAACCGCTCCAAAACATCCCTGCGCAAAGAAGCAAGCACAGATACCGGCACAAACCAATCCCCTGCCTCATCGCAAATATCACCCGGACAATAATGTGTGCCACCAAGTTTACGCAAAGTATTGGCACGTACCTCCGCCTGAGGTTTTGAAGCCGGAGCCAGCTCCAGCGCAGCTGTAAGCTCAACAGAAGCGCCAGACTCATCCGTAGCCTTCAAAGCCACACCCCAACCCACGGCTCTCAGAATGAAATCCACTTTCAAAGCACGCTCGGCAGTATTGCCCATCATCAAATCAGCACGCACCTTGTTTCTATTACGATAAAGCGTGCTCCCGGGCTCAGGGCTCACAGCCGATGCCGGAAAAAGCCTGTTGCCGTCAACACGATTCAACCTGAATCCTACAAACTCACCTGATCGGGCAAAAAATCCCAACCCATCGCCATTGGCAAGCTGAGTGGAAAGAGCCGCAGTAATGAATTTAGGCGACACCGACTTCACCGTACCCACAGGCACACCACTCCATTTGGGCGTGTTGATTGAAGCCATACGCGAAGACAATGCCAACGGCTTAGTAAAATACGTTGTGAATCCACGATTGAAACTCTGCGCCACATCCGGAGTAAACGAAATCTTTGAACTTCCATACGATGCCCTCACATACTTGTCAGGATGGGCACCGATAATCTCATCAAGCAACCTGCGATAATGAGCCGTAATATTCTTCACATAATCAGCATCCTTTAGTCTACCCTCGATTTTCAGCGAAGACACACCCGATTCAAGCATCTCCTCAATATATTTTGACCTGTTGAGATCGCGCAACGACAGCAAATGTTTTCCCTTGACAAGCATACGGCCATCTGCATCCAACAGATCATAACGCAAACGGCATATCTGCGGACATTCACCCCTATTGGCGCTACGGCGCTGCAAAGCCCATCCTGCCTGACAATCGCCACTGTAGCTCACACATAACGCCCCATGCACAAAAGCCTCAAGAGGCACATCTACACTTGCATGAATAGCTGCTGTCTCTTCCAACGACAATTCCCTGGCAAGCACTACCTGCGAAAAACCGGCAGCCTGCATAAGTTGTGCTTTCTGTGGCGTACGTATGTCGCATTGAGTACTGGCATGAAGCGCAATCGGCGGCAAATCCATTTGCAGCAGAGCCATATCCTGCACAATAAGAGCATCCACACCTATATTATATAACGAACGTACAAGCTGTTCCACTTGAAGCAGCTCATCGTCATACACAATGGTATTGACAGTGACATACACCCTTGCACCGAATATATGGGCATATTTCACCACTCGCTCTATATCATCAAGAGAATTTCCTGCAGCAGCCCGCGCGCCATGCGACCCGGCACCCATATACACAGCATCAGCACCATGCTTTATAGCCTCTATCGCCACATCCGCATTTCGTGCCGGAGCCAGAAGTTCAATGCTTCGCACCATACTACAACACATTAGCCAACATACGGTAATTCGCCCTGCGAGCAGCCTCCATAATCAAAAACAAATCTATCAGCCACCACACACCGCAAGCTCCGCCGGTAAGAAGCTTACCGACACCCACACCTATATTGCCGAGATAAAATCTGTCAACACCAAACTCGCCTAAAAATATCGACAGCACAAAAGCCACCACAGGATCCTTGAATTTCAACGATGAAACAACAGACCATTGATAGTCTGGACACTGTAAAAGAGCTTCACGAATCATAGGCAATGAAGCCACAGGAAATTTATTGGCATTGGCGGCCATAAAAAGGTCAACTTGTTCTTGTTGCATTGCCAAAGTTTTTTTATAATCAATTATATGTTATTTTAAAAATAACCGGTCTTATGCCATCTGGACACGCCACAATGCTGCTTTCAGACTTTGAGCACACACCGTATTCATCTCTGATATGAGCACTGATAACACTCCATGCCTTCGGACACATACCCAACGGCATCTCTCCTCCACTCACATCCCAGCTCATCCCCGGTTTCAGCAACGGACACGAACCCGCCTCGGGATCCGACGCAAACCGCGACTGCAAATCACCGAAACATTCACACCTCACCACACTCACCACACAACTGCGACGAGTGCCAACAGCCCCAAACACCTTGGACGGTGCCAACATAGCCATCAAAGCTGAGCCGGCTGCAAGTTTACAAAATTTTCTTCGGTTCATCAACACAGGTTTTGAATTTACAAAAATAACATCTTTTGAGGAATTTCACACAACAATACACCCCCCCCATCAAAAAAAGTCATGCGAAAATCCTTTGAGATTAACTACCTTTGCAATGCAAACAATATTGCATCACCACACTCCAATCATAAATTTCACACTTTATAACTCCACCGGATATGGGTATCAGTCATATTCTGCTGTATGCCATTGTGCCTGTCATAGTCATCATGCTTGCAGGATTCATCTCTGGCAAAAAAAATATTTTTAGCGCCAGCGATGCCAAGACATTCAATAAAGTAGTCCTCAACTACGCTCTTCCGGCCGCATTGTTCGTATCCATAATACAATCAAGCCGTGAAATGCTGTATGCCGACATCCAACTATCAATAATCTCGCTTGTGGCAATCATGTCCTGTTTCATGATTGTCTACCTCGTTTTCACCTACTGTTTCAAAAACAACACCGGCGCCGACGGAGCCATATCCGCCCTCATCAGCGGCTCCCCTACAATCGGTTTCTTGGGATTTGCCGTTCTTGAACCCATATTCGGAGCCACACCCGCAGTTGCTCTCGTCGTTGCAATCGTTGGCATCGTGGTCAATGCCGTAGGCATACCTGTAGGTCTGCTGCTTCTGAACACCTCGCTCAACAAACAAGGCCACACAACGAACAACAAAAAATCCGGCACATGGACTCCGGTTCTACGCGCCCTCAGGCAACCGGTTGCATGGACACCCATCCTTGCCGTGATATTGGTCGTCTGTGGCTTGGATTGGCCCGATTGGGCATCTCCGTCATTCAACCTCATGGCCAAGGCCAACGCCTCTTTGGCAGTGTTCTCAGCCGGCATAACACTCAGCGCCATATCATTCAATCCCAACTGGCAAGCCATCCTTGGCTCCATACTGAAACTCGTACTCATGCCGGCCATAGCACTTTTCATCGGCCTGATTTTCAACATGGATCCGCAAAACCTCAAAATGCTTGTCATAGCCTGTGCCCTCCCGCCGGCATTCTCCGGCATCATATTAGCCGACGAATACAATGTTTATGTCTCCACCGGAACATCGTCACTCGCCATCAGCATCATCCTGTTCATAGCATTCTGCCCGCTATGGATATGGCTCACCGACACCGCCCTGTCTTTGTATCATTAAACTTATCTACCATATCATGATAGCCCTGATGGATTGCAACAACTTTTTCGTGTCGTGTGAGCTAACCCGGCACGAAGAATTGCGCGGACGCCCTGTTGTGGTATGCGGACCCAACGGAGGATGCGCCGTAGCCATGAGCAACGAAGCCAAAGCCATCGGTATAACACGTGGAGTGCCAATGTTCAAAGTCCGTCATTTGGTTGACCGCCACAACATAGTGATGCTCCCCGCCACCCACGGACTCTACAGCGAAATCTCCACTAAAGTCATGCATTTGGCAGGCTCTATAGTAGAAGACATTGAAGTCTACTCCATTGACGAAGCGTTCCTTCACATCCCTTTTGAAGCAGAAGAATCGGTAAACTTCTGCCAATACATCCGGCAAGAAATCTTGAACCGCACAGGCATTCCGGTTTCAATAGGCATATCCACCACCAAGACCTTGGCAAAGGTGGCCGCACGATTCGCAAAAAAGTACAAAGGCTACAACGGCGTATGCCTGATGGACTCGCCTCAAAAAATACAACGGGCGCTTGAACTGACCGACATAAGCGACATTTGGGGACTTGGACGGAGACTAAACCGCAGGCTGAAAGCATCAGGAATAACCACTGCCGCCCAATTCGCCGCGCTCACCGAACAATACATTGAACGTACATTCTCAATAAACGTAGTGCGAACAC
>CAMWXV010000093.1 GCA_947178305.1 uncultured Porphyromonadaceae bacterium
TTACTGTATTGGTAGAAGAGAACGATTACAAAGAAAAAGTGTTGGCCGATCTTAAAAAAATTGGTCGCAACAACCAAATCCCCGGATTCCGCAAAGGACACGTGGCCATAGGCGAGCTTCAGCGTCGCTTTGGTCGTCAGGTGACCAGCGATGTGATTAACGAGCTGGTGTATGACGCTGTCACCAATTATATTCGCGACAACAAGCTTAATGTGCTTGGCGCACCTGTGCCTGTGGAAGTGAAGGAACTTGATTTAAAGAACCAAAAAGATTTTACATTTGAATTTGATTTGGCTCTCGCTCCCGAACTTAACATCAAGGTAGACAAGGACGAAAAAATACCCTATTATAATATAGAGGTGAGCGAAGAAATGCTCAATGAGCAGGATGCGGCATTCCGCAAGCGTTTTGGCGCACAGGTGCCCGGCGAGGAAGTGGAAGCCGATGCATTGGTCAAAGGTGCCATAATGCAACTTAACGAGGACGGCACTGTAAAAGAGGGTGATGACGCTATCCAGGTAGTGAGCGGAATTCTTGCTCCCATGTACTTTGCTGACAAGGACGAGGCAGCCAAGTTTACCGGTAAAAAAGTTGGTGACAAGGTGGTATTCAACCCTGCTAAGGCTTCCGGTGGCAATGAAACCGAGTTGGCTTCCATGCTCAATATAGAAAAGAGCCGTGTAGCTGAGGCTCAAGGTGATTTTGAAATGACCATCAGCGAAATCATTGTTGTTCGTCCGGCCGAGGATGGCGAAGAGTTCTTCAATAATGTGTTTGGAAAAGACCGTGTTCACAATGCCGAAGAATATCGTGCCGCTCTCAAAGATATGATTGCAGCCGAACTTAAAGGCAATAGTGACATGGTATTCTCATTCAGCGCTCGTAAGTTCTTCCTTGAAAAGTATGGAGAAATGGAATTGCCAGCAGCAGTTCTCAAGCGTTGGATCATAAGTCGCAACGAAGCTCTTAACGAAGAGAATATTGATGAGGAGTATGCCAAAATGGAATCAGACCTCAAATGGCAGCTTATCAAAGAGCGCATTGCTGAAATGCTTGGCGTGAAGATTGAAGAGTCTGACCTTATAGCACAAGCCAAAGTGCTCGCCGCTCGTCAGTTTGCACAGTATGGCATGACCAATATGGACGAAGCGACAATAGAGAACTTTGCCAAGAACATCCTTGAGGACAAGAATTACCGTAGCCGCTTGATAGAGCAGGTGGGAGATGTTAAATTCTACTCCGCATTGCAGCAGGCAGTGACTCTTGATGAAAGCACATTGAGCCTTGACGAATTCAAGGAAGTTGCCCAGAAGCTCTAAATCAGGATTTGATTATATATTATAGTGCGGTGCCCGATATTTTCTGGCACCGCACTTTTTTTGTGGTGTTGTGTAATTGGATTAGAATGTATAAATTTGTAAAAAACCAATTATGATGAAATCACTATATGTATTAGCATTACCGATATTGTTGTCTGCATGCGTTGGAAACGACACTTTGGATGTGGCACCTGCCGATATTGTGGATCCGTTGATAGGCACAGACTTCACAGGCAATACCTACCCCGGAGCGCAAATGCCTCGGGGCATGGTTCAGCTGAGTCCTGACAATGGACTTCCGGGGTGGGATCGTATTTCAGGGTATTATTATCCAGACAGTACTATTGCCGGATTTAGCCACACTCATCTGTCGGGTGTTGGAGCAGGGGATATGTATGACATATCGTTTATGCCTGTAATGTTGCCTGTACGCAAGGCTGAAGCCCCATTGGGTATACATTCACGATTTAGCCATGATAGTGAGGAAGCATCGGCTGGATATTACAAGGTGACACTGAGCGACTATGATATAGATGTGGAGCTTACGGCTACATCCCGTACCGGTATTCAGCGTTACACGTTTAGGCGAAGTGGACCGGCAGCAGTGATATTGAATCTTGCCAAAGCTATGAACTGGGATTCGGTAACATCTGCACAAGTGAAAATGGTAAATGCTGAGGAGCTGTCTGGCCATAGGTTCTCTACCGGATGGGCGCGAGATCAAAGAGTGTATTTCCGTACCAGATTCTCCCGTAGTCCGGATTCTGTGCGCATAGAGCCTAATGGTGTGGCCTGGTGCTACTTCACCCCTAATGTTGGCGACAAGATTATTGTTGCCACAGCATTATCGGGAGTGAGTGAAGATGGCGCAGCAAAAAATCTTCAAGCAGAGGCGCCAAAAGACGATTTTGACGGATATCTGAAATTGGCTAAAGAATCATGGAACAGCGAATTGTCTGTAGTCAAAGTGCATAGTTCTGACAATGCACGTTTGCGCACGTTTTACACCGCATTGTACCACACACTTATATGTCCTACTATTTATTGTGATGTTGACGGTCGGTATTTCGGTCCTGATAAACAAGTGCATAGTAGTGGAGTGAATGCCAATTACTCCACATTCTCGCTTTGGGACACATATAGGGCATTGCACCCGCTGCTGACTATAATCAGTCCTCGGCGTAACGGAGATATGGCACTGTCGTTGATGGAATTTTATAACCAAAGCGGACGGCTCCCGGTATGGAATATGTGGGGAGGTGAAACAGATATGATGATCGGTTATCATGCAGTACCTGTAATAGTGGACGCCGTGATGAAAAAGTCGGCGCCCATAGACCCGTATGAAGCGTTGGAAGCCTGCATGGCGACTTCCAATATTGATGATTATCGTGGCATAGGACTTTATAAAGAACTCGGCTATGTGCCCTATGATGTGGATGACCCTTATTGTCAGGATAATTGGTCGCTGTCGCGCACACTTGAGTATGCATATGACGATTATTGTATAGCCAAGTTGGCGCAGTTTTTGGATCGCAAGGATGTAGCCCGCGAGTATATGGAGCGAGCCAAGAATTATACGAATGTATATAATCCCAATACCACATGGATGCAGCCACGCGACAGTCGTGGTGAATGGTTGCCTAATTTTTCGCCGGACGATTACACCACATATATATGTGAGAGCAATGGCTGGCAGTATTTTTGGTCGGTGCAGCATGATGTTGACGGACTGATACGACTCACTGGTGGCAAAGAAAAATTTGTTGCTAAGCTTGACAGCATGTTCTCTTACGTACCAAAACTTAACGAAGGATTGCCCATCTTCTCTACAGGTATGATAGGGCAGTACGCCCACGGTAATGAGCCGAGTCATCATGTGGCATATCTCTATAATAAGGTAGAACAGCCGTGGAAAGCCCAGAAACTCGTTCGTAAAATTCTGACAGAATTGTATAATGACACTCCGGCTGGAATCTGTGGCAACGATGACTGCGGTCAAATGTCGGCATGGTATGCTTTTGGCGCAATGGGTTTTTATCCGCTTGATCCCGTGAGCGGTGAATATGAGCTTGTAACACCGCTTTTTGACAAAGTGGAGATTCAGCAATTGTCAGGCAGTGTGTTCACAATATTGGCTCCGGGAGCAGAAGCTGGAGATAAACCGTATATTAAATCGGTGAAAGTAAACGGACAGCCATATGCCAAAAGCTACATAACCCACGATATGATAACCGCAGGTGCTACTGTTGAGCTTGAGCTGACAGATAGCGAAGGCGTGGTATGGTATTGATATTATGCAGTGGAGCAAATTAATATTTGCTTGTGTTGTGAAAAAAAATTATTAACTTTGAATTAAGAAACTAACATCATTATATGAACAACGATTTTAGAAACTATGCAGTGAAGCATCTTGGTATGAATGGTCTTGCCATAGACCAGTATGCTTCCACTATTTCATCGCAAATCACCTCAAGCTACATCTCTCCCACCATTATTGAAGAACGTCAACTCAATGTGGCTCAGATGGATGTGTTTTCACGCTTGATGATGGATCGCGTAATATTCTTGGGCACTGATGTGAATGATTACACAGCTAATGTAATTCAGGCTCAGCTTCTTTATCTTGATTCTACAGACTCGGGCAAGGATGTGAGCATATATATCAATTCTCCCGGTGGATCTGTATATGCCGGACTTGGAATATATGATACCATGCAGTATATATCAAGCGATGTGGCCACTATATGTACCGGTATGGCTGCTTCCATGGCTGCTGTGCTTCTTGTGGCTGGAGCCAAAGGAAAGCGTTTCGCGCTCAAACATTCACGCGTCATGATACACCAGCCTATGGGGGGCGCACAAGGACAGGCATCGGATATTGAGATTACCGCTCGTGAGATTCAGAAACTGAAAAAGGAACTCTACACCATAATATCCGATCATAGCGGCATGCCGTTTGATAAAGTGGAGCGTGATTCTGACCGTGATTACTGGATGACAGCTTTGGAAGCTAAGGAGTATGGCATGATAGACGATGTTCTTGTCAAAGCCAAACACTAACTTTACAACCATTTATGGCAAAAAAGAAATCAGATGATCAGGATATGAGGTGCGCATTCTGTGGAGCCATTCCCGATGCAACCAACATAATGGTACCAAGTCCCATATCCAATGTTTATATATGTTCCGAATGCGTAGATCATATCCAGGAAGCTGTGAGAGAATTTACCGGAGGAGCAGCAAGTTCGTCGGATAAGGCAAAAGCCTCGGCGAAAGTGCAAAAATTGAAAGAAATACCCAAGCCTGCTGAAATATGTGAGTTTCTCAATAGTTATGTAATAGGGCAGGAGTCAGCAAAAAAATATCTGTCGGTAGCTGTTTATAATCATTATAAAAGGTTGGCACAGAACGCTGATGATGAGGTGGACATTGAAAAAAGCAACATCATTATGGTGGGTCCTACCGGAACAGGTAAGACTTTGCTTGCCAAGACTATAGCCCGACTATTGGACGTGCCGTTTACCATTGTTGATGCCACAGTGCTTACAGAAGCGGGATATGTGGGTGAAGACATTGAAAGTCTTCTTACTCGTCTGCTTCAGGCTGCTGATTACAATGTGGAGAAAGCCGAAAAAGGCATTGTGTTTATTGATGAGATAGACAAAATTGCTCGTAAGGGTGACAATCCGTCTATAACACGCGATGTGAGCGGAGAAGGAGTTCAACAAGGATTGCTGAAACTGCTTGAAGGTTCAGTGGTAAATGTTCCGCCACAGGGTGGGCGTAAGCATCCCGAGCAGAGAATGATTCCGGTGAACACCAAGAACATTCTGTTTATATGCGGTGGTGCTTTTGACGGTATAGAGCGAAAAATAGCTCAGCGATTGAATTCGCATGTTGTTGGGTATACCAACAGTGTGCGTCCGGGAGTGAACCGTGATAATTTCTTGCAATATGTCGCGCCACAAGATTTGAAATCTTTTGGACTGATACCCGAGATTATAGGCCGACTGCCTATTCTTACTCATCTTGATCCGTTGGATCGTGACGCATTGCGCCGTGTGCTCACAGAGCCCAAGAATGCCATTATCAAACAATATCATAAGCTTTTGGAAATGGACGGCGTTGAGTTGGAGTTTGAGTCTGCCACATTGGATTTGATCGTGGACAAGGCCATAGAGTATAAACTCGGCGCTCGAGGACTCCGTTCCATAGTTGAGTCTATAATGATAGACGCCATGTATGAAATTCCATCACAGAAAGTGAAGAATTTCACAGTGACACCCGATTACGCTCTTGAAAAACTGCGTAATGCTAATTTTGAAGTTAATAATTTATAGATAATATTTGATTCTCAATAATTGACTCCTGTTCTCTACCTCCATTTTTTTACTTCACCTAATTCTTTGTTTTAAATATGGCCAGTCATACCGAACTCTCCGATGCGCTGAAACTTCATTTTGGCTTTGACTCATTCAAAGGCAATCAGGAAGAGATAATCAAAAGCCTTCTTGACGGGAACGACACCTTTGTGCTAATGCCCACTGGCGGTGGCAAATCATTGTGCTATCAGTTGCCATCGCTAATGATGAAAGGTACAGCCATAGTTATATCGCCATTGATTGCGTTGATGAAGAATCAGGTGGATGCTATGCGTAATTTCAGCGAAGAAGACGGCGTTGCACACTTTCTTAACTCATCGCTCAATAAGGCTGCTGTAGATCGTGTTAAAAGCGATATACTTTCAGGAAAAACCAAATTGCTGTATGTAGCTCCTGAGTCCTTGACCAAAGAAGAGTATATTGAGTTTCTGAAAAATGTGGAAATATCGTTTTATGCTGTAGACGAGGCTCATTGCATATCGGAATGGGGTCACGACTTTCGTCCTGAATACAGACGTATTCGTCCGATAATTAATGAAATTGGTTCTCGTCCGGTGATTGCGCTAACCGCTACCGCCACCCCCAAAGTGCAGCATGACATACAAAAAAGCTTGGGTATGTTGGGAGCATGCGTATTCAAGAGCTCATTTAACCGTCAAAATCTTTATTACGAAATCCGACCAAAAACATCTTTGATAGACAAAGAGATAATAAAGTTTATCAAAGGAATGGAAGGAAAATCAGGCATCATATATTGCCTGAGTCGTAAAAAGGTGGAAGAGTTGGCCGAATTGTTGCGTGTTAACGACATTAAGGCTTTGGCTTATCATGCTGGAATGGACAGTGCCACACGAAGTGCTAACCAGGATGCTTTCTTGTATGAAAAGGTAGATGTGATAGTGGCTACGATAGCCTTCGGTATGGGCATTGATAAACCCGACGTGAGATTTGTGATACACTATGACATGCCTAAATCGCTTGAAGGTTACTATCAGGAAACCGGTCGTGCCGGTCGTGACGGAGGTGAAGGTCTGTGCATAACATTTTATACTGCTAAGGATCTTCAAAAAAAGGAGAAGTTTATTCAGAATAAACCGGTTGCAGAGCAGGAAATTGGTAGGCAGCTGCTTGCCGAAACGGCATCTTATGCCGAATCAAGTATGTGTCGCCGTAAAACTCTACTTCACTATTTTGGTGAAGAATTTACCCAAGAGTCATGCGGCAATTGCGACAACTGTTTAAATCCTAAGAAAAAAGTGGAAGCAAAAGATGAATTGTGTGCAGTGTTGGAAGCTATTTCCACACTTAAAGAGAAGTTCAAGGCTGAATATATCATAGATGTGCTCAGAGGTGTTAACTCTAATGAAGTGAAAGCATATCGTCACAACGATCTTGAAATATTTGGTAGTGAAGAACAGTTTGATGCCAAATTTCTCAATGCTGTAATTCGCCAAGGCGTGATAGGTGGTTATATAAGCCGTGATATAGAAAATTATGGATTGCTGCGTATCACAGATAAAGGTCGCGAGTT
>CAMWXV010000094.1 GCA_947178305.1 uncultured Porphyromonadaceae bacterium
GTAACCGCCCCTTACGAAGCCGCGACAGGACATCCTGCCGCGGCTTTTCTTTTTTTCCCCTCTTTCCCATCTTTCCCTCCTCTTTTTCCCTGTATTTCTGTTCCCTGTATTTCTGTATTGCGTGTCATTATGCTCCCTGCGTCTCCGGCTATCTCACCATATAGATCTATCTTATATAGCTCTTCTATGAAATACGTAAGCAGCATAATCACCCTTGCGAATGCTCTTTGGATAAATAAAACAAAGGATGCTCTCACGAGCATCCTTTGTCACTTACACATAGTACTTAACGTCAGTGGATTTCTTTTATTTTGAGTCTAATTTATGACTTATGAAAAAGTTATTTAAGCTTAGGTATTGTTTCGCTTATTCTGTTTTGCTGTAGCAAATTTATAATGAAAAGCCGAAAAAAACAACAAAGAGGAATATATTATATAACATAGATTTATGACATAGGCACGTGCTCTGTTTGGTTAATGCGTATAATCAATGAACAATTTGGCCTTGTTATAGTTATTTAATATAAATGCTTATGTAGTTTACGTTGCTCCATCGTAAATTTGATTTATTTTATTCATCATATTGGTAAACCCTCTCTTTATCCTATTGCATTAATTATGAATTTTAGGCTAATTGAAAATAAGGTTCAGTCTGGATATAAGACTATTCGGCATAATGCCCCGCATACTAAGCGTGCTTGGATTGTAATTTCCCTGTTGGTGCTTATAGCCTCTGCTGCGGTTTATTTTGCACTCCGTCCCAAGAAGATGTTGCCGGAGCTACCTACTGTTGAAGTGGCGAGAGTGAACACTGGAAATGTTAATGTGTATGGTGAGTATGTTGGTAGGATTCGTGCTCAGCAGTTTGTAGAGATTCATGCAAGAGTTGAAGGGTATTTGGAGAAAATGCTATTCAAGGAGGGGTCTTATATTAAGAAAGGTCAAACATTGTTTGTGATAGATCCTCGTGTGTACAAGGCCAATGCCGACAAGGCGCGGGCATTGTTAAATAAAGCGCGGGCGCAAGAGAAGAAAGCGGATAGAGATCTGAGACGAATCAGACCGTTATATGAGCAAAATGCAGCATCGCAGTTGGATCTTGACAATGCTATCGCGGCCTATGAGAGTGCCAAAGCTCAGGTGTCGGTATGTGAGAGCGATCTTACGCAAGCACAACTCACCTTGGGTTACACAAATGTGGCCTCGCCAATATCAGGAATGATATCGCAGCGATCTGCGGACATAGGCTCTTGGGTAGGCCCTTCGGGTGGAAAGTCGCTATTGGCAACGGTGGTTAAGAGCGATACTGTGCGTGTTGATTTCTCAATGACTGCTCTTGATTATTTGCGTAGCAAGGATCGTAATGTGAATCTTGGCGGTTCGTATCCTATGCGAAAATGGAATGCATATGTTACAATCACTTTGCCCGATGGCTCTATTTATCCACACAAAGGAGTGGTAGATTTTGCTGATCCTCAAGTAGACCCGAAGACAGGAACATTCTCAGTGCGTGCCGAGATGCCCAATCCAGACCGTAGTTTGTTGCCTGGAGAATTCACAAAAGTAAAAGTGTTGCTTGATGTCCGGGAAAATGCCATAAAGGTGCCGTCCAAGGCTCTGATGATGGAAAAAGGGGGAGCATATATATATGTGGTGCGTAAAAACAACACTGTTGAAAAGCGTTTTGTGGAAACAGGTCCCGAAGTGGGCAATGATATTATTGTGGAACGTGGATTGGCAAAAGGAGAAATGATAGTGGTTGAAGGTATTCATAAGTTGAGTCACGGCATGAAAGTAAAAGCAGTGCCTGCTCCAGCACCCACATTGCCAACAAATAAAGCTGAGCATTGATGAAAAAGAATTTTTTTCTGGAGCATCCGGTATTCTCTATCGTCATATCGGTAGTGATATTCATAGTGGGAGGCATTGGGCTATCGCTTTTGCCGGTAGACCAATATCCGGCGATTGTGCCACCTGTGGTGAGAGTCAGTGCGTCCTATCCCGGAGCTGATGCGCAGACTGTGACGCAAGCTGTGGCCACACCTATAGAGCAAGAGCTTAACGGCACCCCGGGCATGGTGTACATGTCATCGTCAAGTTCCAATTCCGGAGGCTTTTCAGCGCTTGTGACTTTTGACATTGATGTGGATCCGGAACTGGCTGCTGTGGACATACAGAACCGTGTAAAAAAAGCTGAGTCGCGACTGCCGGCCGAAGTGGTACAAAACGGTATATCGGTGTCAAAAGAAACCGCTTCGCGTCTGATGACAATTACCATACAGTCCAATGATCCTAAGTTTGACGAAGTTTATCTTAGCAACTATACCACACTCAATGTGGTTGATCCGTTACGTCGTATCCCCGGAGTAGGCAGCGTATCAAATGTCGGAAGTCGCTACTATGCCATGCAGATATGGGTGTCACCCGACAAGCTCGCCGATCTTGGCCTTACCGTTCAGGATATACAAAGCGCGCTAAAGGATCAGAACCGAGAATCCGCAGCCGGTGCTCTCGGTCAGGCTCCTGCAACGGATGTGGATGTGACCATGCCAATTATAGCACGTGGCAGACTGTCTTCAGTGTCAGAATTTGAAGAAATAGTGCTCCGGGCTGACCCCAACGGAGCCATAATACGCCTTAAAGATGTGGCAAGGGTGTCACTGGAGGCTCAGTCGTATGCCACGGAGAGTGGAATCAACGGCGGTAATGCGGCTGTGCTCAATATCAATATGCTTCCAGGAGCCAATGCCATGGATGTGGCCGAAGCTGTGAAGAAAGAAATGGAGCATATCGCCACCAACTTTCCTCAAGGTATCAGCTATGATATACCGTTTGACATGACCACCTATATCTCTGAGTCCATACACCATGTGTATCGCACATTCATTGAAGCGTTGATACTGGTGATATTGGTGGTGTTCCTGTCGCTTCAAAATTGGCGCGCTACACTCATACCTATCATCGCTGTGCCCATATCGTTGGTTGGCACATTCGGTGTGATGCTTATATTTGGCTTCTCGCTTAATATGCTCACCCTTCTTGGTTTGATATTGGCCATCGGTATAGTGGTTGACGATGCCATAGTAGTGGTGGAGAATGTGGACCGCATAATGAAATCAGAGCGGCTCACGCCATATGAGGCCACTGCCAAGGCGATGAGCAACCTTGGCAGCGCTTTGATAGCCATGTCATTGGTGCTTTGTGCCGTGTTTATTCCGGTGAGCTTTTTGCCTGGCATCACAGGTCAGCTTTACCGTCAGTTTACCATCACTATAGCTGTGTCGGTGATTATCAGCACTGTGGTAGCATTGACATTGTCACCGGTAATGTGCGCCAAGTTGCTCAAACCAGAGCGCGGACACAAGAAAAAAGCGCGAGTGTTCAGGCTTATCAACCTGTGGCTTACGAAAGGCAACAACGCATATGGACGTATGATCATGCGTGTGCTCAACCATCCCAAGCGCATGTATGCGGCATTTGGTTTGGCGTTGGTGTTTATATTTATGATGAACTCATTACTTCCCGACAGTTTCATGTCGCAGGAGGACCAGGGATATTTCACCGTGGAACTTGAGTTGCCCGAAGGCGCAACCATAGAGCGAAGCCGCCAGGTAACAGAGCGTGCCATCGCTTTTCTTTCCGAAGATCCCGATGTGGATTATGTACTGAATGTAACCGGCTCTTCTCCACGTATGGGCACAAATCCGGCGCATTCGCAGCTCACAGTGATTCTAAAACCGTGGAATGAGCGTTCCATTCCGGATATATCCGAAGTGCGTGCACGTATCCACAAAGAGTTGGTGCGTTATCCCGAAAGCAAAGTGTACATGTTTACTCCGGCTATTATTCCCGGTCTTGGCAGTTCAGGTGGCTTTGAAATGGTGCTTGAAGCCCGAGGCGACGCTTCATACGCCGATCTTCAACGAGCTGTGGACACATTGAGAAAATATGCAGCCACAATACCGGCCATAGAAGATTTGAGCACATCAATGCAGAGCGACATACCTCAATTGTATTTCAGTGTTGACCGCGACCGTGCCAAATTGCAGGGCATACCGGTGAGCGACATATTCTCAACCATGAAAGCTTTTACCGGAAGTATATATGTAAACGATTTCAATATGTTCAATCGCATATATCGTGTTTACATCCAAGCCGATGCGCAATATCGTTCCAGCCGCGATAATATGAATCTGTTTTTTGTGCGGGCGGCCAACGGCACCATGGTTCCCGTATCCGCCCTCGGCACATCGCGTTTCACCACCGGTCCCGGCACGATTGCGAGGTTCAATATGTTCAATTCAGCCACCGTTTCAGGCAATGCAGCTTCGGGATACAGCACCGGAGAAGCCATGGCCGCCCTTGAGCGGATTGTCTATGAGCATCTGCCCGAGAATATAGGCGTGGAATGGAGCGGACTGTCCTATCAGCAGAAACATGAAAGCGGCAATACCGGATTGGTACTTGGTTTGGCATTGTTGTTTGTGTTCCTGTGTCTGGCCGCTCAGTACGAAAGTTGGAGCGTTCCGTTGGCTGTGATATTGTCATTGCCCATAGCCGGAGTGGGAGCCTATTTGGGTGTTTGGATATGTGGGCTTGAAAACAATATATACTTCCAGATCGGTCTTGTCATGCTTGTCGGACTTGTGGCAAAGAACGCCATCATGATAGTGGAGTTTGCCAAAGAGGAAACTGACAAGGGTGTTGATGCGGTGCATGCTGCCATTACAGCGGCAAGGCTTCGTTTTCGCCCTATTGTCATGACATCATTGGCGTTTATGCTTGGATTGTTGCCGTTGTTGTTTGCCAGCGGTCCCGGTTCTGCTGCGCGTCGTGACATTGGTACCGGAGTTTTCTTTGGTATGCTTGTGGCCATTACGGTAGGCATCGTTTTCGTGCCTTTCTTCTTTGTTGCCATTCATAAGTTAATGCGCCGTTTTCGTAAATCCACATCAATTATAAAGAAATGAAGCAGATCTTTGTTCCGATAATACTTGTGGCTACAATTCTGTTAGCCGGATGTTCGGGAGTAAAAAATCTTTCACGTCCCGACACCGCCATGCCCGAGGCATATCCGATATCCATGTCGGTTTGCGATTCAGCTTCGTTGGCCGATGTGGATTGGTGGGAATTCTACACCGACTCCACTTTGCAGCGCATTATGACCATAACGCTGGATAACAATCATGACTTGCTCAAAGCCGCCGCTCGGGTGGAAGAGATGCGTCAGCTTTACGGTGTAGCCAAGGCCAATATGATGCCCGAAATAGGAGGCACAATCCAAAGTAGTTATGAAACCAATAATTATGGTGGACATGGGGTCACAAAAGACCCTGAATACGATTTGAAATTTCCTATAACATGGGAAGTCAATTTGTGGGGTGCGATGAGTTGGGCATCACGGCAGGGTGCTGCCAACTACAAGGTTTCATTAGAGGATTACCGTGCTATGCGCATGGCGCTTATAGCCGAAGTGGCAAGCACTTATTTCAAACTTGTTGCCCTTGGCAACGAACTGTCCATCGTAAAACAAACCCTTGTTACTCGTGAGCAGAGCTTGGAGCAGGCACGCATAAGGTTTGAGGGAGGTTTGACTTCGGAAACTGTGTGTCAGCAGGCAAAAGTGGAATACGCCACAACTGCATCGCTGGTGCCATCTTTGGAACGCCAGATAGAGACCACGCGAAATGCGTTGTCAATGCTTATGGGCGAATATCCCGACAGTTTGCTTGTTCATGGCACATTGACATTTGACATGAATCTTCCGGACAAACTTCCGGTAGGGTTGCCATCGCAATTGTTGGAGCGCCGTCCGGATGTGCGGAGTGCCGAAGCGCGTTTGCAGGCGGCAATGGCCAATGCCGGAGTCTCCTATGCCAACCGGTTTCCTAATTTGCGTATCGGATTCACCCCTGGCTGGGAAAACGATGAATTGTCCGGTTTCTTCAAATCGCCGTTCACATATGCCGTTGGCTCTATTGTCGGACCGATATTTGACTTCGGTAAGCGCAAACGTCGCTATAAAGCCGCCGTGGCAGCTTATGAGCAAGCTCGTATTGCATACGAAAAAGCGGTTATGACTTCATTTTCAGAAACGAGCACAGCACTAAATGCTTATCAGCATTATCGTGAAGCCACACGTTTGAGAGTAGAGTTGCGTGATGCCGCTGCCAAATATGTACAGCTTGCGCATCTGCAATATCGTGGGGGCACACTCAATTACATAGATGTGCTTGATGCCCAGCGAAAATATTTTGATGCTCAGATAGGAGTGAGCAACTCTCTGCGCGATGAGTATTTGGCCTTGGTAAACATCTATAAAGTGTTGGGAGGTGGATGGCGCACATCCGACTGAGGATTTCGTGTTGTTATAAAGAAAATTTAGTATCTTTACGGCATCATACTTACTTCATAACCGTAAAGAACTACTGATGAAACGCAAACTGTTAATTATTGTCGCAGCCGGACTTTCCATGGCTGCCACTGCTTCGCCACATCATGGCCGTGTGGGGAATACAGAAACTCAAACCATTCTTCATGCATGGTCGTGGAGTTTCAACACCATTGCCAACAACATGAAAGATATAGCCGAAGCCGGCTATGCTTACGTCCAGACATCACCGGCCAACACTTGTTTTGTCGGAGACAATGGCGGCAAGGCTCTTTTCAGTGAACCCGGAGACTCCATACAAGGCAAGTGGTATTTCTATTATCAGCCCACAGATTGGAAAATCGGAAACTATCTGCTTGGCAGTCGTGACGAGTTCAAAGCCATGTGCGACAGTGCCCGCAAGTATAATGTGCAGGTGATTGTGGATGTGCTTCCCAATCACACTGCAGTAGAACATACCTCAGTGCATCCTGACCTTGATCGAGCCGTCGGTGGTCATGAGAATCTGTTTCATGCCAACGGATTCACCCCCATAACACAGTGGAACGACCGTTATCAGTGTACTACAGGACAAATGGGCGGACTCCCTGATGTGAATACTGAGAATCCCGATTTTCAGTACTATTATATGCAATATGTCAATGATCTTATAAACCTTGGGGCCCGCGGCTTCCGTTACGA
>CAMWXV010000095.1 GCA_947178305.1 uncultured Porphyromonadaceae bacterium
TTGTACATGCGTAGGAATACCGCTTATGCCAATCACACATTTGATAAAGTGGAACAAGGTGAGAAATTGTTCTCAGTTATGGGTAATAAAGTGGAGGCAGATTCGGCATATATGCGCGATGACAATTATTGGAATAAGCATCGTTTCGTGCCCATCTCTAAAACTGAGAATAATGTAGATGAATTAGTACAGCGAGTCCGTTCTGTTAAATTTTATAAGATAGCAGAATTGTTTTTGAACAGAATGGTTACCGGGTACATACCCACGGGCAAGGAGAGTAAGTTTGACTTCGGCCCGCTTAACTCTGTGATCAGTCATAACTTTATAGAAGGATGGCGTCCCAAGATTGGCGGAATGACAACTGCCAATCTTAGCAAAAGAGTGTTTGCAAGAGGATATGTGGCATATGGAACCAAAGACAAAGTGTGGAAATATTGTGGAGAGGTGGAATATTCTTTTCATGATAAAAAGTACCATTCACGTGAATTTCCGGTGCATGCTTTGCGTTTGACGCATCTTTATGATGTGGATATGATAGGACAACATTTTGCATTTGCTCAGGCTGATAATATGTTTCTGTCGTTCAAGCGCCATGAGGATAAGCAAATCACATATCATCGTAAAACCAGTTTGGATTATATACTTGAGTTGAGAAATAATTTCTCCGTTACGGCATCAATTATTCATGAGAGGCAAGAAGCCACTCCGTATATGCCGTTTGTGGATGGCTTGGGACGGCACCATGGGCATTTCAATGAAGCAATGATCAAATTGCAACTGCGATATGCTCCGGGTGAAAAGTTCTATCAACGCAAGACATCTCGCAAAAACATCAATCATGATGCCCCGATATTCATGTTGACACATACGTTTGCTCCCAAAGGTGTGTTCGGTAGTGATTTTGGTGTGAATGTGACCGAATTCAGTGTCCAAAAACGATTTTGGATGTCGTTTATGGGCTATGCTGATTTGATAGTAAAAGGTGGTCATGTTTGGGGCAAGACTGTTTATCCGAATTTGCTGATTCCTACTGCCAATCTGTCTTACACCATACAACCCGAGGCTTTTGCGCTGATGAATCCTATGGAATTTATCAATGACACGTATGCATCTTGGGATCTTACCTATAACGCCAATGGAGCTTTGTTGAATCGCATACCATTGCTCAATAAACTCAAACTCCGAGAGGTATTTGCGTTTAGAGGCATATGGGGGCACCTAAGCAAACGTAATAATCCTGAGTATAACAATGATCTTTTCCGTTTTCCTGTCGATGCATACACTGTATCCATGACCAATACTCCTTATATGGAGGTGAGTGTGGGAGTAGAAAATATTTTTAAGATTCTGCGTGTTGATTATGTGTGGAGGCTTAGTTATCGTAGCAACTTTAATGCAGACCGTTCTGGTCCGAGAATAGCATTGCATTTTACATTTTAATCCGTACATTTGTACTCAACAATAAATTTTACATAATGATAACACAGTCTGAGCATTTTAATATTAGAGCGTTTAATACATTTGGCATTAACGCACAATGTGATTGCTGGATAGAATTTACTGAAGCTTCTGATTTGCCGGTTGTGTTTGCGTCCATGACGTCGGATCGGTATAGATGCATAGGGCAGGGTAGCAATATGCTTTTTGTCAACGATTATCATGGAACGCTTCTGCATTCACGCATATTGGATTTTGATATAGAGCATAGGGATGCCGATATGTTGATTAGAATAGGTTCCGGTATGCCTTTTGACGATGTTGTAAGTAAATGTTGTGAAATAGGATATTGGGGGATTGAGAATTTGTCGGGAATTCCTGGAGATGCCGGGGCGGCAGCTGTACAGAATATTGGCGCTTATGGAGTGGAAATAAAAGATGTGCTTGTGAAAGTGGAGGCTTACGACACTTTTGCAAACAAGTTTGTGGATTTTTCAAACGATGCATGTCAGTATGCTTATAGGCACTCTGTATTCAAAGACCATGAGAATGCAGGACGCTATGTGGTTACACATATCACTATAAAGGTGACAAAGAATGGTGGTCCACTTTTGAATTATGGAAACCTCAAAGCCGGCTTGGAACGCAACGGCAATATCACTCCTATGGATGTACGCAAATTGGTTATTGAAACACGTAATGCTAAGTTGCCTGATCCGACCAAAGTGGGAAGCGCTGGAAGTTTCTTTAAAAATCCGGTTGTAGAACTGGCTGATTACAACAGAATTTCAACCATCGTTGGTACAAGTGTGCCTCACTATCCAATGGGAGATAAAGTAAAAATTCCGGCTGCATGGCTTATAGAGCAGTGTGGATGGAAGGGACGCACTATTGGGAACGCTGGCGTATGGCATCTTCAGCCTTTGGTGCTTGTCAATGCTACCGGTCGTGCCACCGGAGAAGAAATTTTAGCTTTAGAGGGTGAAATAGTACGTGATGTGAAAGAAAAATTCGGAATCATCCTTCATCCTGAGGCTGATCATATATATTAACTAAATCAAGAAAAATAGCTATGAGTAGCTTTATAATAGAAGGTGGACATAAACTTAGTGGCGAAATTGAACCGCAAGGAGCCAAGAATGAAACATTACAAATAATAGCAGCAACACTACTCACCTCCGAACCTGTTACAGTTACAAATGTGCCGGAAATATTGGATGTGTGTAATCTGATAGATTTGCTAAAGGGACTTGGTGTAAAAGTAACACGTCATAGTAAGGGCGATTATACATTTCAGGCCGATAATGTAGATGTGAGCTACGCTTCAAGTAGAGAGTTTGTGAAGCGCTCTGCCGGACTGCGTGGGTCGGTGCTTGTTGTGGGGCCATTGTTGGGTAGGTTCGGTTCCGCTTATTTTGCTAAACCGGGAGGTGATAAAATTGGCCGTAGAAAAATTGACACCCACATGATCGGCTTTGAAAAACTTGGAGCGGAAATTGAATACGATGAGATAAAAAAAGCGTATCATATCAAATCTCCGTCATCAGGTCTTAACGGCAATTTCATGCTGCTTGATGAAGCATCTGTGACGGGAACAGCCAATATCATTATGGCTGCGGTGTTGGCAAAAGGAACAACTACCATATATAATGCGGCATGCGAACCGTATATCCAGCAACTTTGTAAAATGTTGGTGCGTATGGGAGCCAAAATTGATGGCATCATGTCCAATCTGCTTACCATTCATGGTTGTGAAGAATTGAAAGGCACTACTCATCGTATATTGCCGGATATGATTGAGGTGGGCAGTTTCATTGGAATGGCAGCGATGAATCGTAGTTCTATCACTATTAAGAATGTGTCATACGACAACTTGGGAATAATTCCTGATGCGTTCCGTCGCCTTGGAATCACGATTGAACGCATAGGCGATGATATTTTTATTCCGGAGAAGGAAGTCTATGAAATTGAAACAGCTATGGATGGCTCCATATTGAATATTGCCGATGCTCCTTGGCCTGGGCTAACTCCTGACTTGCTGAGTGTTATGCTTGTCGTAGCGACACAATGTAGAGGCAGTGTGCTCATCCATCAGAAAATGTTTGAAAGCCGATTGTTTTTTGTGGATCGTCTGATTGATATGGGTGCTCAGATTATGCTGTGTGATCCTCATCGCGCTGTTGTGATAGGATTGGATCATAAGTTCTCGTTACGAGCTAACACAATGGCATCGCCTGATATTCGTGCCGGTATAGCAATGCTGATTGCTGCAATGTCGGCAAAAGGCACAAGTGAAATTGGAAATATTAATCAGATTGATAGAGGTTATGAGAATATAGACCTCCGCCTCAATGCTTTGGGTGCCAGCATTACAAGAAGCTGACCAATATTTTTAGATTAAACCGGTATGACAAGCATTGGCATATCGGAATGAAACAATAGACGATGCGCTATGCCTGGATTAAACATTCGGGCAAGCGCATTTTTCTTTTTATTAGGTACGGCAATAAAATCAATATGTCTGCTTTTGGCTATGCGGGCATAGTCTTCCGCTATGTTTCCCGGGCGCACTTTGTCCACGTCAAATGTGTATTGTGGATATTTGCTCATAAAGTATTTTAAAACGCCGTCAATTGTTGATATAGATGTGACTGTGAACTTTTTTGATGGAATTGGCACCAATGTGATATCAAGGCTTTTTTGGGGTAAAAGTTGGTGTAGTGCGTCAATGGCAAGCAGATCCTCTTGATCAAAATTGCTGAAAAACAATATGTTTTTCATTGTTGAAAAAGAGCTGTTGGCTCCTTCAGGCACTGTGAATACAGGTACACGACACGTATCAAGTACTTCAGCTGTAACGCTACCAACTAATTCGCGTTCTTTTGTATCCGCACCTCTTGTTCCCATTACTATGAGTTTTGGATAATGCTCTTTTACGTATTGGCGAATAGCATCTTCTGGTACGCCTTCTTCCACGATTTCATGAAATTTCACAGGTGGTAAATCACCGGTTTTAATCATTGTGCGAAGTATTGACGCATATGAATGAAGATTTTTGCGGGCATTTCTGTTCAAGGCTTCTTGCTCAATATCTCCATCTACATCATAAGTCAATGAGTCGGTAAGTTGCAATGCCCCTATGAACTTTGGAGATAGATATGAGTGCAGTAATGTTATTTCGGTGTTAAGTGAATCAGCAAAATTAAATGCTAAAAGGCATGCGGCTTTGGAATGAGCCGAAAAATCAACCGGAACAAGAATTTCACTTGCTTTGTCTAAATCAGGGTCGTTGTGTGCGTTCTGAAATATATCAATGTTTTCTATTATACGCAGTGCTTGTGGCAAATCATTTTCATAAATTCGTATCCTTACTCCTGAGGATACGGTAGGATGTTCTAAATTGACATTTTGGAGCGATGTTTTCACGCCTTCGCGTTCAAGTAGCGAGGCAATAGCCAACGCACGTTCATAAGTATGAATAGCCACTGTAATCTGGCGATCTGAACACATGAAGCAAGTACTGACAAAAGATTAAGTTAAATAAGGAGAGAGAAGAACGATATCGCATACAATATTAAAAAGTTAATCGTTATTTTGCTCTTGAAGAATCTGAAGAGCCATATCATAAATAGTGGTGTCATCAAGAACGACAATACCTCCATCGGGACCCGGTTCTATATGTACACCGATATTCTTTCCAAACTCGTAATTGCTGCCACCGAAGTAGTTACGTACAGTTTGAACAGTTATATTTAGTTTGTCGGCGATTTGATGGGTGGCGCCATCAGGCAGACTGTCTTTGATGCGACGCAGTTCATTGAATGTGATTGTCTTAGCCATGATAAAATATTTTATTAGTTAAGAATGTTATTATATTTTGTCGTTTGACACGTTAAATTTATAACAATCTTTTAGCTCCACCAAATAATATAGATACAATTTCAATGTGTTTTATAACATACCATATCAAATTATCTCAATATCAGAACTCTTGATCCAGGCTCGGTGAGAATTGTCCACTTCTACCTCGTGCCATTTGACTGCATTAGATCCGGAACCTGATGTGACGGTATCTATTATTTTTACCAAAGTTCCTTCATGAAGCAGCATTGCCTCCTCGTTTCTGTCTTTAGGTTGGCGTGGAGATGTGCTAAGAATAGTGGATGGCACAATGATTACAGCTTTGTCTGTAGCTACTGATAGTGAATGAGCATGTATTGATAAAGATATGCCCATGCACGTCATGATAATACATACTATACCTCCAAAAAATCCGATTTTACGAAGTGCCACTATATTTCCGAATAAATACAAGGCGGTTCCGGCCATTGTGAGTAGGAACAGAGTCAGGCTGATCCAGGCCCAAGTATTTGATGACGCTATATTGGTAAAAGAATCAAAGGTATTGCTGAAAAACGAACCTGATTCGCCAACCTTATCTATCAATTTGGTTTTTAAAAATCTGATATTTTGTTTAGCTTCATCGTTTGTTGGATTAAGTTTTAAACTGCGATGAAAGTTTACGACAGCTTTGCCAAGGTCTCCGTTTTTATAATATGCGTTTCCTAAATTGTAGTATAAATCAGATGATGTGCCTGTTTCTGCAATAGCTTTATTGTACAGTTCAATTGCCTTGGTGTACTGTTCTGTAGAATAGGCACTGTCAGCTTGGGTTATGATATTTGTCTCACTTGCATAGCAAGGTGCAATAGAGAAGCATGCTAAAGCAAGGAAAAATATGACTATTAATCTGCGGATATTCATTATACTTATATTTCTTAATGCTTAAC
Organism: uncultured Porphyromonadaceae bacterium; assembly: GCA_947178305.1. Lineage (GTDB taxonomy): Bacteria > Bacteroidota > Bacteroidia > Bacteroidales > Muribaculaceae > Paramuribaculum. The sequence goes on from CAMWXV010000095.1 coordinate 6,228, forward strand.
AGATTTGATATTTTCAAGTTCGTTGATTGCGGATGAGGCTTGCTCAAATACATCAGTTGGTTGAAGTGATGCGGTGGCGTATCGTGCCATTTCACAGTCATCAAGCACGGTCTTGAACTTATTGGAGAGTTCTTCTGAAACTCCGAGCTTGCTTAGTTCATAGGCCACATTGTCGCGTGACAACTGCGACACAGGTATTCCGAGCTTGTCACTAAGATAACCCCACACGGCATGTAGCATTTCATCGTAGAACTTATCATCCTCTTTTTTATCCATGTAGGAGCGGGCAAGTTTCAATCGTTTTTTTGCAACTTTGTTTGCTTTGGCCAACTTCATGCCTTGCACATCTGCCATTTTTTTGATGTTGTGTCTATTTATGGCTAAAAAAGCTATCATAGATGCAAATACAAGAAGATATATTCCCCAATACCACCATTGTGCGATTACAAAAGAATGCACCTTTGACGGATGTTTGTCTCCAAGTTTTATGTGTCTTATGTCTGTGTTTTTAAGCTCTATATCCTTTTGTTCCACATCGTTTGACACACTCAGACCTTTGGCCACCTTGATGTTGTATCCTTGTGTGTCAAGAGTTACATATTCTTTTGTGGTCGGATTGAAATACACGAACTTGTCACCACCAATACGGAAATCGCCAACACTCTGAGGCACAAATGTATATTCCACAGTCATTTTACCTGAAACATTATTGCCGGAGACAGATGCTTGAATATCACTTTTGGGTGAGTATTGTTCAAATTCCGATGGGAAATCTATTTTCGGTTCTTGAAGATATTTGATATTACCGGTTCCTGAGATAGTGTATA
>CAMWXV010000096.1 GCA_947178305.1 uncultured Porphyromonadaceae bacterium
CTTGGACTACTACTAAACGACCGAGGTTTGTATGACAATCTGAACGGTTCGGCTGCAAGTTTGGATTCTTTGCTTCGTGACGTAAAGAAAAACCCCAAACGGTACATAAGTATCAAACTTTTGTAGCAGGCAAAAAACATTATTTAGAATTATTACAAATAGCAGCCCAATGTCCATTTGCTGGTTTACAGTTGAAAACTCAGCAAATGGACATTTTTTAACTATCAATATCGCAACATACACAATAGACACAGCAATACAATCACTATTATTTAATTGATTTAGAATATTTTATAACACAATTCATCAAGTATCAATTCAACAAACCGTCAACTCATTTGTTAATCATTTGTTACACAGCATAGTTGCGTCAAACATTAATTATCCAAATAAAAACCGATTTGTTTTTACACAAAATTAGTACGAAATTTGTAGTGAAAAGAAAAGTAAAGAACAACAGATTTAATGTCCGACAATCACGCACATTTATGGAACAAGTGCCTTGAAATTTTCAAGGACACCCTTCCTATAGAGCAGTTTGATGCTTGGTTTCGCCCGGTAACATCAGCTGGGTTCACCAACAACGAGCTTACATTAATTGTACCCTCGCCCTACTTTGTTGAGCAATTTGAAGGCAGATACATCAAATTACTTGGCCGAGTAATATTTAAGGTGTATGGACCGCAAGCCAAGGTATTTTACCACTTCAATCAGGTAAGCAACGAACCGTCTACAGGCGTAACAATGGTCAGCTCACGCCCGAGCAGAGATGTTATGCCAAGAGTAGGTATTTCCTCAAATCCTTTTGCACATCAAGACACAAGGGATATTGATGCCCAACTCAACCCCAACTACACCTTTGAAAATTACTGCAGCAGCGTGAGCAATCGTGTGGCTCGCTCCATAGGTGAGGCGATAGCCAACGATCCCAAGTGCAAGACATTCAACCCATTGTTCATTTTCGGCTCTCCAGGAGTGGGCAAAACCCATCTCATCCAAGCCATTGGTATCCGAATCAAGGAGAAAAATCCTCAAAGCCGCGTGCTTTACATACCGTCTCGAATGTTTGAAAGCCAGTTCACAACAGCACTACGCAACGGCAAAATCAATGATTTCATCAATTTCTACCAAAGCATTGATGTGCTGATACTTGACGACATTCAAGACCTCATAGGAAAACAGAAAACCCAAAACACATTTTACTTCATATTTGACCACCTCCAGCGTAACCAAAAACAGCTGATTCTTGCCAGCGACTGCTGCCCTTCACAAATGGAAGGCATGGAGCAACGATTGCTCTCCCGTTTCAAATGGGGAATGACTGCAGAGTTGGAAAAACCAGACCTTGGGCTCAGAAAAAATGTGCTAAAGCTGAAATCGCAGCAAGACGGATTGGAATTGCCCGGAGAGGTATTGGACTACATCGCTTGCAATGTGACCGACAGCATACGAGAGCTTGAAGGCATCGTTGTGTCGTTGATAGCACACGCCACAGTTATGGACAAGGACATATCTCTTGACCTCACCCGCAAGGTGCTTGCCAATGCAGTCAAAGTTAACAAGAAAGCTATAAACTTTGAAATGATTACTCAAAGCGTGGCAGAGTACTACGACATCAATCCGGATCAAATTTTCTCCAAATCACGCAAACGAGAGATTTCGGATGCCCGTCAAATGGTAATGTTCATGGCTAAAAAACATGCCGATATGGCATTCACAGCCATCGGCACAAGACTCAACCGAACTCACGCCACTGTACTACACGGCTGCAAGAATATAGAAGAGCGTCTGCCTCTTGAAAAACAACTTCAGCAAGATGTCAGTAAGATAGAAGAGCTTATACACTCTAAATAAATATTATTCGTTAGACAATGCAAGTGGTGCCGGAAGCCATACAAATCCGGCACCACTTGCTATTTCAAACCATCCGATCTCAAATCAGATAACATCAAATGTTATAACCTTGCTTACGGATATAATCAAGATACACTTTTGAGAACTGCTCTGCAGCCGCTTTGGTGTAACGGACATCAGTAAACACTTGGGCAAGATTCTGCTTTCCATTTTCTTTCACAAATCTTTTACTATCGTCTCTGGCCTCTTTCTCCGCATAAATATCCTTGATTCTACTATCCGAATAATCGGTATAACACTCATTGTGAAGTATAGCATCCACATCCAAACGATCGCTCAACTGAGCAACACCCTCCGGATACCCTACCGCAATAGTAGTAACCGGCACCACAAGCAACGGAAGACCAAGAATTTCACCTATCTGAGGCGCATTGTAAGTTGTGGTGCCAAGATAACAGCAACCCAAACCGTTAAGTTCCGCCACTGTACAGAACTGCTGAGCAAACAACGCCGTGTCAAGAACTGCAGTAACAAACGATTGGAAATTGTCATAACCGGGCAACGCATTATTAACCTCACACCAACGGACAAACCGATTGTAATCAGCACAAAATGTCAGCAATACGGAACAACCCTCCACTGACGGCTGATTAAAATGAGCCGGTGCAAGCTTTTTCTTTCGCTCTATATCGCGTGTTGCAACCACACTATACAGCTGCATATTGCCAGTAGTTGGAGCATGCATTGCCTGAGCAATCAAATCACGTATCAACCGGTCATCAACCGTAGTATCGGTATACTTACGCACCGTGCGCCTATTCAGAAAAAAATCTTGATGTTTCATAATTAATAGTTTCTCACAAAAATAATGATTAAATATTTATATGCACAATAATCCAACAAACTTTTTGGGAAACTTTTCTACACACAGCAACAAACTACATTGCTAAATATCAACCAATTAACATTTGCAAACGGAAAACTTCTCAACATTTACAAAAAATCTTGATTGATTATTTTGATATTAATTTTTTTAATGCAACTTTTGCATTCGCATTAAACAGTTATACTTTCTTTTCATTCAAAATAAAAATTAATCAACAACATTTGCAACAAATCAACTGTGGAAAATAAGGTTTTTACATATGATGAAGCATACAAGGCTTCATTGAAATATTTTGATGGCGATGAACTTGCTGCACGAGTATGGGTTAGCAAATACGCTTTAAAAGATTCTTTTGGCAACATCTATGAAGAATCCCCTACAGATATGCACCACCGTTTGGCATCTGAAATAGGCCGAATAGAACGCAACTACCCCAATCCGCTTAACGAGGATGAATTGTTCTATCTACTTGACCATTTCAAATATATTGTGCCACAAGGAAGCCCCATGACAGGCATAGGCAACAGTTATCAAGTAGCGTCTTTATCCAACTGTTTTGTGATAGGTCTTGACGGCAAACCGGATTCTTATGGAGGTGTCATCAAAATTGATGAAGAACAAGTGCAGTTGATGAAACGCCGTGGAGGTGTGGGACATGACTTATCACACATCCGCCCCAAAGGCACCCCGGTAAAAAATTCCGCCTTGACATCCACAGGAATTGTACCGTTCATGGAACGATACTCCAACTCCACACGTGAAGTTGCACAAGATGGCAGAAGAGGAGCCTTGATGCTGACAGTCAGCATCAAACATCCAGATTCGGAAGCTTTTATTGATGCTAAAATGGTAGAAGGGAAAGTCACCGGAGCCAACGTATCTGTACGCATTGATGACGAATTCATGCAAGCTGCCGTTGATGGCAAACCATATGTACAGCACTTTGCCGCCACATCTGAAACCTCGGAAGTCAACAAAGAAATTGACGCATCTCGTCTTTGGCGCAAGATTGTTCACAACGCATGGAAATCAGCCGAACCCGGGGTATTGTTCTGGGACACCATTGTACGCGAGTCTGTGCCCGACTGCTATGCCGACCTCGGATTTCAAACCATATCCACAAATCCTTGTGGTGAAATTCCACTATGCCCTTACGACAGCTGCCGTCTGCTTGCCATCAACCTATATTCCTATGTAGAAAACCCATTTACACCACAAGCCAAGTTCAATTATGATCTGTTTCGTGAACACGTAGGCAAAGCCCAACGTATAATGGACGACATTATTGACCTGGAAATGGAGAAGATAAACAAGATTCTCGCAAAAATTGACAGTGATCCGGAAACAGATGAAGTCAAACAAACCGAGATTAATCTATGGACTAAAATCCGCAATAAAACCCTCAAAGGCCGACGCACAGGCGTAGGCACCACCGGTGAAGGCGACATGATTGCCGCCATGGGTCTTAGATACGGAACACCTGAAGCCACAGCTTTCTCAGAAAACGTACACAAACAGCTTGCTTTGGCAGCATACGCATCAAGTGTCAATCTGGAAAAAGAACGCGGAGCCTTTGAAATTTACGATGCAGAACGTGAAAAAAACAATCCTTATATAAACCGCTTACGCGAAGCAGATCCGAATCTGTATGAAGAGATGGTAAAATGCGGCCGACGCAACATTGCCTGCCTAACCATAGCACCCACAGGCACTACCAGCCTTATGACCCAAACCACCTCGGGTATAGAACCGGTGTTTCTACCTGTTTATAAACGTCGCAGAAAAGTCAACCCCAACGACACCGAAGTGAGAGTAGACTACGTGGACGAAAGCGGCGATGCCTTTGAAGAATACATCGTATATCATCCAAAATTTGTTACATGGATGAAGATCAACAATATTGATGTCAGGACCGACTATACACAAGAAGAACTTGACGCCCTTGTTGCGAAATCCCCATATTTCAAAGCCACATCCAACGATGTAGACTGGCTTGAGAAAGTACGCATGCAGGGGCGTGTACAGAAATGGGTGGATCACTCTATTTCAGTAACAATCAACCTGCCAAATGATGTCACCGAAGAACTCGTTGGCAAACTGTATGTTGAAGCATGGCGCTCCGGATGTAAAGGTTGCACAGTGTATCGCGATGGCTCACGTGCAGGTGTTCTCGTGTCAGTGGAAAAAAAGAAAGCAGAACCAAAGATTGCTTCACCACAGCACGTAGGCAAACGCCCGATTGAAGTAGAAGCCGATGTTGTGCGTTTTCAAAACAACAAAGAAAAATGGATTGCATTCGTAGGTCTCATCGATGGCCGCCCATATGAAATATTCACAGGCCTTGCAGATGACGAAGATGGCATATTCTGTCCCAAGTCTGTAACCCATGGAAAAATAATTAAAGCCGTGGATGACAAAGGCAACAAACGCTATGACTTCCAATTCATAAATAAACGCGGATACAAAACAACAATAGAAGGTCTTAGCGACAAATTCAACCCCGAATACTGGAACTATGCCAAACTCATATCGGGTGTGCTGCGTTACGGCATGCCAATCGACCAGGTTCTCAAGCTTGTGGGCGGTCTTGAACTTGACTCGCAGTCAATCAACACCTGGAAGATGGGTGTAGAACGGGCGCTGAAAAAATATCTGCCCAACGGCACCAAGGCCTCAGGACAGCGTTGCCCCAACTGCGGCAACGAGTCGCTCGTGTATCAGGAAGGCTGTCTGATATGTACCAGCTGCGGTACTTCCAAGTGCGGATAATGAAATATCCAATGATAATACCCTTCGCTCTGTTGGCTGCGGCATGCGCCAACAGTGGCGGCAACGGTGAGGCCATCGGCCTCACCGATACCGTTTACAGGCCCCTGCATGCTTCGTATCTTGTGCTGGGCGACAGCAGCGGACACAGCATGGTGGTGCCGGACACGTCCGGCGGATATTCGTTTGCCGCTCCGCTGTTCATCGGCGCCGACGCTCCGGTCGGAGTCACCTCCATCAGTGCGCCGGCACGCCGAATAGTGTGCATGTCGTCGACCCATGTGGCCATGCTTTCGGCTTTGGGCTTAGCTGACCGAGTGGTGGGTGTGAGCGGTCTGCAGTATCTCAGCGACGAGGAAGTACGCTGTCGCAAGCCTGCCGATGTCGGCCCCGGCGAGAATATCGACTACGAACTGTTGCTGTCGCTGAAGCCCGACCTGGTGATGCTCTACGGCATAGGCGCGCCAAGTCCGATGCAGACCAAACTCGACGAATTGGGCATCCCCTACATATACATCAACGAATTTACCGAGCAGTCGCCTCTGGCAAAGTCGGAGTGGCTGGTTGCGGTAGCCGAAATCTGCGGCGTGCGCGAAGCCGGGCTCAAACTCTACAATGCCATAGAGCAGCGCTACGAGAGCCTTAGGGCAGAAGCCGCACACACAGGGCACAAGCCTGTGGTGATGCTCAACACTCCGTACAACGGCGCATGGTTCATGCCTGCCGCCAGCAGCTACATGGTAAGGATGATAGAGGACGCCGGAGGCTGCTATGTGTACCCCAACGATAACAGTTCGAGTGTGCCCGTCGACCTCGAAGAAGCATATCTGCTGGCATCGAAGTCCGATGTGTGGATTAACATCGACGCTGTATCGTCGGTCGACGAACTCAAGCGCACAATGCCTAAGTTTGCCGATATTCCGGCTGTGCGCAGCGGCAATCTATGGGCCTCGGACAAGCGCAGTACTGAAGGCGGAGGCAACGACTTTTACGAGTCGGCGATTATATATCCCGACCGCGTATTGGCCGATTTCCGCACAATATTCACCGGTGGCAGCAGCGACTCGACCTATTATTATGTGAAGCTGAAATGAGGCGTTCCGGTTATGTGATATGTACGCTGGGTGTTCTGACACTGTTGCTTCTGCTGGCCGATTTGTGCGTAGGCTCGGTAGATATGCCTCTGTCGACCGTATGGGCCGCGCTCAGCGGCGGCTACTGCCCGGATTCCATACGAACCATAGTTGTGGACATACGCCTTGTAAAAGCAGTTGTGGCCCTTGTGGCTGGCGCGGCGCTGTCGGTAAGTGGCCTGCAGATGCAGACCCTGTTCCGCAATCCGCTCGCCGGCCCCTATGTGCTTGGCATAAGCAGCGGCGCATCGCTGGGTGTGGCTCTGCTGATACTCGGTGCGCCGCTTATGGGGCTGAATCCGTTGTTAGG
>CAMWXV010000097.1 GCA_947178305.1 uncultured Porphyromonadaceae bacterium
GAAACATAATTGGAGTGTTCTGTGCCAACACCTTTGCAATCATCACTTTCTGACGCTCGCCATCGCTCAGCGTCTGAATCATACGATGCTGCAAATCCTCTATATGAACCTGGGCGATAGCCTCATTCACCACCCTACGGTCATCAACCCCGAGTCGCCCCCAGAATCCGGTATACGGACTACGACCCAATGCCACCAGCTCATACACACTCATATTGCTCACCATCAGCCTCTCTGTCAGCACCACACCGACCTCTTGCGCCAGTTCCATAGCCGAAAAAGACTTCATGCATCTATCGCCAATCATAATATCCCCGCCAAGCGCAGGCAGCATGGCCGACAATGTTTTGAGCAGAGTGGATTTACCGGCTCCGTTAGGTCCAAGCAAACAGGTGAATCTATCTTGTTTCAACTCGGCATTGATGCCCTGAGCCACAATCTTACGGCCTTTCTTGGTGCTATATCCTGTAACAAGGTTACTAATTGTTATGGCAGCTTTGTTATTTGTCATAGCTATGAATGTTTACGTTTATTAAACAACACCCACATCACCACAGGCGCACCCACGAGAGCCGTCACAGAATTGACCGGCAATGCACCTTCAAACCCCGGCATACGGGCAATCAGATTGCACATTAGAGCCAAAGCCCCGCCGGTAAGCACACAACCGGGCAACAGCACTGCATGATTTGAAGTGCGGAATATGCCTCGGCACAAGTGAGGCACGGCAAGTCCGAGAAACACTATCGGCCCACAATATGCCGTGACAATGGCTACAAGCACCCCGGCCATACATATCACCGTGATTCTGGCTCGTTTGATATTCAGTCCAAGATTACGCGCATATGAGTCCCCAAGCAGCAACAGATTGCAAGTTTTGGTCAACAGAAAAGAAAGTGGCAACAGCACAAGCATCAGTACAACAAACACAGTGGTTTGGTCACCAGACACTCGCGCAAAACTGCCAAGCCCCCATATCACATACGCACGTATATCCTCTTCCACCGAAAAAAACTTCAGCACACCTATCACAGCATTGGCTATATACCCTATCATCACACCGATTATCAGCAATGTGACATTCCCACGCACCTTATGCGACACATACGCTATCACAGCCATAATCACAAGCGATCCCGCTATGGCCGCCAATGTCACCGTGGCCTCTCCTATCACACCGAGCCTGCTCAAAGCCACGCCGCCAATAGTGCCGGATAACAATATAACAAACGCCACACCCATACTTGCCCCGCTGCTTATGCCAAGCACACTCGGGCCGGCAAGCGGATTGCGAAACACCGTTTGCATCAACAGTCCACTCACTGCAAGACCGGCTCCTGCCATAATAGCCGTAAGCGATTGCGGCAAACGAGATTTCAGCACTATGTTAGTCCATATCTGATTATCTGAACCGGAGCCGATAAGAATGCCCCACACATCTCCAACAGGAATCCACACCGACCCGAGCATAAGATTCAACGCCAACAACAACACAATGGCCGCAGCCAAAGCCAAGAGCGATACAGTAAGTTTGGTATATCCCATCCTATTTCAGCAAATGATAATATTTGGGAGTACGATTTGGAAGTATGTCAGGGTGAAACACACTTATAAAATCGGCCAAAACCTCATCCGGCTCCACCGGCATATTCTCATAAAACGGCACTCGCTTCATGTTGCAATATATCACCTTACGGTTTTTCCATGCATCAAAATCTGCATACCTGTTATTAAGCTCGTTAAGAGCCTCATATCCAAACTCTCCTTCAAAACTGTTTACAATTCGCCAATAATCGGCATGTGCGGCATTGGCATACACTGTTTCGTAATCCAAAATCACACCTCCGCTCTCTGTGTTTTCTTTCAGAAAATAATCACCTCCGGCATCCTTAAATATCTGGGCAAGAAAACTTTTTCCACCAACGGCATACCAGTTCCCACCACGCAACTCACCGCTGAACACCACAGGACGCACCTTTACGGTATCCACTTTGGCTTTTAACTCATTGTACCGTTGTTTTATCTGAGCAAACTCCTGATTAGCGCGCTTCACATTGCCGGTAAGCAAACCTATCACCTTTATCCATTCAGCCTGCCCTAACGGAGTAGGCTCTTTATAGCCAAGATGAGGCATCAAAGGTATACCCACATTGCGTATAGCGTCATAACCGCCACGTTTATATGGAGATATAAATATCACATCAGGTTCAAGCGACATTATCATCTCGTTGTCAAAATTTCCTTCAATACCTATCTTGTGGGTTTCACCATTCTTTATACGCGCTTTCATTTCTTTGTTAAACAGATGGCGAGTACTCGTTATGCCCACAACCTTGTCACAAATTCCGAGCTTTATAAAATTTGAAAGCTGGAGTGAGGTCATGCATATTACATTTCTTAGCGGAATGTCAATACGGGTGTACCCCTCCGGTATCTGCGCTTCCTCGCCACGAGGCACCAATGCAAAATGAAACGATTCGGCCTCTTTGTTCTCCGGATCATGAATATCAAGCAAAGTAATTCCTTCACCATACTTAACATCAAACCCTCCGGCATCCTCGGCCACAACTTTTGTGGAGTCCGAAGCATCCACAGCCTCACAATCCACATTGACAACTTTCTTCGGACTGCAAGCCGCCAGCAGCAGCAACGCCACTACCCATATATTATTAAACAATGTCTTCATCAGTATGTATACATATATGCATCAACACTACAAAATTACTATCAATAAATTTCAAAACCGAATATGTTGCCAATATTTCCTGACTTTTTTCAATAGGAATCTCCCGACTTTGCCTCACGGCAGGTCGGGAGAATAATCATTTGTAGCGAAAAGAGTTATTGTTTGTTAGTGTGTTATTTCAAATATTTTCCAACACACGGATCTGCTCAAAGTAGACACCTCCTTGCAACTGAGCTCCTTTGGTCACATTTCCGGTTTCTGTATTGTAGATATATATCTGAGGCACTTGGTTTTCAGCATCAACACCCACATACACCTTGCCATTGGATGTAGCCATACGTGATGAGAATCGTCCACCGCTGTAAGGCAACGCCACTCCGTTATACTGCAATCTGGAATTGGTGCAATTGTTAAGATTTATAATAGTGTAATAATGGCTGAAATCATCGATACTGGCACCATACTGATCATCGCGTGCATAAGCCACGGCCTGACCGTTGCCGGCATATTCACAAGCCAACAACTTACCGGAATTTGTAAAGCCGTCATAATTAGGGTCAAAATCATATTCTCCGTCTTTTATACGAAGCAAATGACTGTGTTCCTTATCGTCGGTTGTAGAGAAACAAGCCAGATACAGATTGTTATATTCATCCATAAAGCTGCACTTTTGCAACAATTCGCCATAAGCCGAACCCACCATTTCATCAGCCATGCTGTTCACCTTATTGCTGATCACACTCATGTCATCAGGATTTATCACAGCCATAAGGAACGGACTGGTACGTTTGCCGCGAGCGCCTCCGGTCTTGCCATAATAGAAGTAAAACAGAGTGTTGTCACTTTCGCGATATGCTACAATTCCGGATGTAGTGAATGTAGTGGCACCCTGAGGCAATTGAATACCAAGTGTACCCTCGGCCAAAACAGTCATATTATCAGCATTGAGCTTGGTCCACAGAATCTGTTTTGCCTCACCGTTGGCAGCCATTATCAGAAGAGTGTTGTTTGGCAACCATGCATAGCAATACTTGCGGGCTGTATAGGTATTTGTCACAAACCGCTGCTCCTGCACTGTTTGAATAGAGTTATCCTTGATTATATATTTGCCGAAACAAGTTTCAGGCTGCACAGGAACCTGATAATAGTATGCACCTTTCACTATTGTTTCCAAAGTGAGTTTTTGATTCACCTCTGTGCCCTCACCCTGAAACGAGATCACTTCATCCTGATTATCAAGAGAGCTCACAGAGCGCACCAAAGTCTGTACATCCCTGCCCATGCCACCGTGACGGTCAAGAGCCACCCACAAATCAATATGCTCACCCTCTGTAGTAGAGGTTGTAGGCGCTTCGGGATTACTCTCATTGTCATCCGAGCATGAGCTGAGACCCAACGTGAACACAGCCAGCATAAGCATCCACAAATAATTCAATTTTTTCATCTCTCTATTGGTTTACAAAATTAGTTTATGAATATCTTTATCTGCTCAGATACACACGGAACTTGGCATAAAACGCCCTACCCGGTTTCTGTAGCATATAATTGTCATATGTCACTTTATCAAATATATTGCTGCATTCAGCACTGAATGTATATCTCTCGTTGCACCAAGAATAGCTCAGACCCACATTGCTTACGCACTGGGTGGGGATAACAGCCTTGGAACTCTTGGCTCCCCACTCCTCCCAGTTAAGATAGTACCAATGTACATACTGAAAATCATAGCTCACCCTCAAATGAGAACTCTTCTCACCCAATCCATAAATATTATAGGCCGCCATAGCGTTGCCAAACACCCACGGCTTGTTGGGCACACGGTTTTTATACGTAGCGTTCGGATTACCATCCTCCTTATATTTTTTCAAATTGCGAGAATCATTGTAACTCATATTCAGTGTAAGCTCCAAATTTCTTTTCCACTTGTATGAGATCTCGGCATCAAGCCCCTTTACCTGCACAGCAGGCACATTCTCATACTTCATGCGCCCCTCACGCTCGCTCACCGACATTCGTATGTAATCGTCAACATGGCGAACAAACCCATTCACCTCGTAACTTACAATATGGTCGTTTGTAGCAAACCAACTACCGAAAACACCCACATTGCCATTATGTGAATTCTCCGGTTTCAGTGCCAGATTAGGGTCTATGGTTGAACCGTTACCCAAAAGTTCAGTAGCCAGTGGCAATCTCACGCTTCTCTCATAGCTTGCCTTGAACTGAAGAGGTTCCCACAAACGAAACACCATTCCGGCACCACCGCCCCAATAAGCCTTGGTAGCATCCGGTTCTATATCATTGTACCCGGTCACAGAAGGACTCTCTGCCATACGTATCCTGGTAGTGTTCACATAACTTTTCCCGAAAAATGTGTTATTAAGCCTGCCATTCAAAAAATGTTGCGAATAAGTCAGCGATGTGATATGCTTGTAAAGCACATCATTTGTCGGTTCAAATGTTTCATCAATCAAATCACTGCGGCTATTCCCTGTACGATTTAACATATAATCCAAGGCCAAAGAGTGATGCACATCTATATCATATGTCAATCCTCCGTTTACCACCGTCAGCGGACGCTTGAACACCCTGATACCGGGTGCGCGACCTGTCACCTCATTGCGCGACGACGGCATCCAATCACCATTCCAGTCATATATACGCTTTGTACTGTCCACCGTTTCGGAATGATCCCATGTATGCGACACATGAGCATGACCATAAAACTTTCCCCAACGCTTGTTGTATCGGCCATAAACGCTCCACGCCTCACTGTTGCGCTCAGCCATTCCATATACCTTGCTCTGCGTGGCACCTGTTTGCAACTCCTTGTTCACCTTTGTAAAACTGCCGCCCACAAAAAAGCCGTCAGCCCAACTCACATTGTTCACGCCCACCTCAAGCTGGGCAAATATTGATTGATAATCATCGTGAAACCTGCGACGCTGCGTGTGCACATACTTGCGTGCACTTTCATCCCACACCTCCACATCTCGCATCATGTAATCGTTTTTGGAGTAATTGTATCCGAATGTAGGACGCACCGCAATCTTAGTTTTAGGAATCATGAACCGACCGTTCACATCAGCGTTCCATGTATGAAACGACCCTCCGCCGATCATCACATCCACAAAATCTTTCTTGCCCTGGTTGGTCACTATATTGATAGCGCCCCCAAGGGCATCACTGCCCAAATAACTTGGAACAACCCCCTTGTACACCTCAATTCTGTTCACCGAACTTATCGGCAGATTGTCAAACTTTATATTGGATCCTTTTGAATCAAGAGGCACACCGTCTATAAAATATCTCACAGCATTGCCACCAAGTCCGTTAATGGATATATCAAAATCCGAACCGGCACCTCCCTGACGGCGAACCTTCACGCCTGAACTCTGGTCAACAACATCATTCAAACTCACTATGCTTCCAGCCAAAGATTTAACATCCAAAGCATTGACTGAAAAAAATGACTCCTTGAGTTTTTGATTGTCACTTTTACCATACACATTCACCTCGCCGAGCGACAAAGCAGCCTCGTTGAGCACGAAGTCACAAACCATGTTTCCGGTCACAACCACACGCTTATCGCTATGGTCATAACCAACCATAACGGCCTGCAATTTATGCTCGCCAGCCTCAAGACGCAATTCATAAGCACCGTTATTGTTACACAACGTGGCTTTTTGAGAATTCACAACACTTACATGAGCATATGGCACCGGTCTTCCCGCCGAATCCTTGACATATCCGCATACGGTAAACTCAGCACTCTGCATTGGAAGCACAGCCCCGAACAAAAAACAAATAAACAACGCTAATGTATTTCGGCTCATTTCTATAAGTGACTATTCATTGGACACACGATAATAACAACGCATACCACCTGTCACCCACATGCCAATTATATATTGGCAGAAAGCCGGATAAGAGTTGTTTTGCCGTTTTATGTCCCGAAAACTACAAAACTGTTCATGCTCATTGGCAGGTCTTCTGGCTCGTCCCCAAGTCGGCAACCTTCCCATGCCTACGGCACAGTGGCACATCAGCCAAACTCGTTTCGGGGGACTCACAGCAGCGGGTCTGCTCAGGATTCTCACCTGATTCCCTTTTCACCGGCTTTTACACCGGCACCAAAAGCTCCACAAATGTAACCCAAAAATCCCACACTACCAAACAACCCTAAGAAAAAACAAACCACAATTTTCAAAGAAAGGCACAAAACACACCGTATTGATACATAAAAAG
>CAMWXV010000098.1 GCA_947178305.1 uncultured Porphyromonadaceae bacterium
GTTTTGAAACTGCTCGTGAATTTTATTTTTCATGATGAGTAATAAGATATTAGATTACATTTTCAGCAAATGTAATCATTTTATTCCACTATTCAAAAATAATACTGTTTTTCACATTACAACATCATGAACCGCATTAAACGAACAGGAAAACAGATTCTACATATTTTAAATACGAGTCTTCAAAAACTGCCTAAGCGACATGTGTCTGATTCCATCTTTGTTGTCGCCACCGCCAATCATAGGATTTGCAGAGATAACATATTTAGGAAAATTATCATTGATTTTCAACAGATTGCCAAATTCCCTGTTTCTTATTTCTTCCGTAGCTATAAGATAAGCCACCTGAATATATATTTTTTCTGATCCACGTTCAGCGACAAAATCAATTTCCCCTGCACGAAGTATGCCAACACCTACCGTGAATCCTTGAATCAACAGATGTTGCCATACAACATTTTCCATAACTTTTTCTATGCTTCCATCAAGGTTGAAACCGCAAATGAAATTTCTCAAACCATGATCAGAAAAATAATATTTGTAAATACTCTCAAATATACGTTTTCCATGAATATCGTAGCGTGGAACTGCCACTGTAAGGAGAGCAGAGCACAAATTTTGCAAATATGCACTCACTGTGTTCTCAGCAATTTTCTCCCCTTTACTTTTCATAAATCTATAAATACTACCCGGAGATATGAGCTTTCCTATGTTGTCCCCAACAAAATGAGCCAAATTTTCTACAAATTGTATGTTTCTGATATCATTGCGTTTAACAACATCCTTTAGTAATACCGTGTTGTACACCCCTTGCACATAACTTCTTACCTCGTCTTCGTCTTGAATATTGAAATTTTTTAAGGCCGGCAACCCACCAACCATTAAATACTTGTTAAGAGCATCTTCGCTATCCTCCAATCCATGAAAAACAAGAAATTCTTCATATCCAAGAGGGTATACAGGTATTTCAATATACCTTCCCGAAAGTTTGGTACTCAATTCTGTTGAAAAGACATATGCGTTGCTACCTGTGGCCACGATTTGAAGTTTGTCTTCGCTATGAAAACTGCGAAGTGCATTCTCATAGCAATCTATATCTTGAACCTCATCTATCAGTAAATAATTACGAACACCATTCCGATAATGCACATTTACATAATCAATCAGTTTTTCAGCCGTGGTTATTATGGAAAATGCATAATCTTCTTTATTGATATAAATAACATTGGCTTCAGGCTTGTTTTCCTTAATCCAACTGCCAACTTGGCGAAGCAAAAAACTTTTGCCAACCCTTCTCTGCCCTATAAGAAAAAGCATCATCTCCTTATCAAGAAAAGACACAACTTTATTAAGATATAAAGGTCTCAAAATACTTTCCATAATGATGTTTTTGTTGTTTGTTGCAAATTTACAAACTTACAATGATGAAAACAAGCAAAAGAATTGAATATCCTCAATACGAGTTGGTAAAAAACAATTGGCACCGGTGGCTTCTTTGCTCCACCGGTGCCAATTGCAAAGTTTAGCTTTCGGTCTATTATTTGGCGATGTCACCAAGGAATGCGTCAAACTGTGCCGCATCCATATAACCGGTCTGCTGTTTTACTGTGCCATCGGGCATCATGATAAGAACTGTGGGGATTGACTGAATGCCATATTTTTCAGCCAAAGCCTTGCACTGATCAACATCGGCTGCAACGAATGTGGCTTTTTCGTAATATTTTGCCGCAGCATCATGAAACACAGGTTTGAACTGCATGCATGGGCCGCACCAAGTGGCCCAGAAATCTACAACAACCGGTTTTTCACCGGGGGTAATAGTTTCGTCGGCAGCCAGTTGAATCACTTCTCCGGGAGCGGCAGCAGGTTGTTGCTGTTCAACAGCTACAACTGAATCGGCTGCTGCAGTCTGTTCGGTAGTCACTGTTTCGGATTTTTGAGAGCAGGCTGCCATTACGGCACACAATCCTGCTGCGGCAATGTAAATTATCTTATTCATAATAAATTGTGGTTTTTCTATTTAACGCTAAAGTATGATTTTTGTTGCGTGCATCATTGAGCCGACCATACATTGGTGATTTGACCTACGTAGAGCGTATGATAATCGGACTCCGGATACCAACGTGCTATCAGCTCTTTGTTGACAAATGATTCGGGTTTGAAGCAATCTTTGTATATCACTTCACACTCTACCACAAGGGTGGCTTCTTTGAAAGACACGAGTCCGGAAGGCAATTCCACTACAGTGAGTCCGGGATAGTGCATCTTATCAATATCCCGACCAGACTGGGTGCCCATAACGGTGAGCACCCGCTTCATTTCCTGAGGAAAGAAACTTAGAGTGAACTTATGCAACCGCTCAATATATTCGTGCGTGTAGCGCTGCGGACGAACCACGGCTTGCGCCACATCCATACCCCACATCTCACCTACCATGCCCCAAGAGGCTGTCATGGTGTTGAAATCAGAGATGTCACCTGCCGTGATCAACATCCAATTGTTGGCAATAAGGTCAATGGGATTGGCTGTGATTTGTTTTGGAGAAATCTGCTTCATAACTAAAACGGGCCCGCCAAGGCAGGCCCGTAATATATAGGGATGTTTATATTAGCAAGGAAGAGCGGCATTAGTTTTGTGCACGGCTTCAGCGCTCTTGTGGAAGAGTTCACGCTCCTGTTCATTGAGGTCAAATTCCACAATCTTCTCAATGCCGTTGCGACCCAGGAGACAGGGAACACCGATACAAAGATCTTTTTCGCCATATTCGCCATCAAGCAAAGCAGAGCAGCTGATGAGACGCTTTTCGTCGCGAAGAACTGCGCTAACCACCTGAGCGGCTGCTGCACCGGGGGCAATCCAAGCAGAAGTGCCAAGCAACTTGGTGAGAGTGGCACCACCTACCATAGTGTCAGCTGCTACCTTAGCAAGCTGATCTTCAGGTAGCAGAGTGCTTACGGGCAGACCACGATAAGCTGCGTAGCGTACCAAAGGAATCATGGTGGTGTCACCGTGACCGCCAATCACGATACCTTCAACTTCGGTAGCGTTGGCATCAAGAGCCAAAGAGAGGAAATATTTGAAGCGGGCGCTGTCAAGAGCTCCACCCATACCGATGATACGTTCTTTGGGGAGACCTGAGATCTTGTGAATCAAATAGGTCATGGTGTCCATGGGGTTGGCCACACAAAGAATGATAGCATTGGGAGAATATTTCAAAGCATTTTCAGTCACGGCCTTTACAATGCCTGCGTTAACGCCGATAAGTTCTTCACGAGTCATACCGGGCTTACGAGGAATACCGGAAGTGATTACGATCATGTCGCTGCCTGCAGTCTTTTCATAATCATTGGTAACACCTGTGAGGCGACCGCTGAAGTGAAGGATATTTGCAGTCTGCATGATGTCCATAGCCTTACCTTCGGCCACACCTTCTTTGATGTCGATAAGCACAACCTCATCGGCAATGTTTTGAGTAACCAATACGTTTGCACAAGTGGCGCCTACGTTGCCGGCACCTATCACTGTAACTTTTGACATAGTAGTTTTTTGTTAGTTTATTCGTGTTTGATTATTATGCCACAAATATAGAAAATAATTATCGTATGAACAACAATTCGCGATATTTGGGAAGTGGCCACATTTCATTATCCACCATAAGTTCCAACTTATCGATATGATAACGAATAACATCCATGCAGGGAGCGACGGTGTCGTGATATGCTATGGCCTTTTCACGTTCGGAGGTTATGCGGTTGGCTTCGCGACGTGCATCAACCATACGAGTCACTTCGCTCTTGATAACCTGTATGTGACGTGCCATATCTTCAATGGTATCCATATCGGCGCCACTTAACTCCTCTGCTTTCTCGGCCGGGAATATAGCTTTGATTTTCAGCACATTATCAAGCAACAATGACTGATAACGTGTGGCTACCGGAAGTACGTGGTTTATGGCAAGGTCTCCGAGCACACGTGCTTCAATCTGCACTTTTTTAGTGTACATTTCCCACTTCACTTCGTTTCGTGCCTCAAGTTCCACTTTGGTGAACACCCCAGTGTCGCTGAACATTTTAATGGAAGCCGGTGTAAGATATGCATCAAAAATCAACGGAGTACTACTTTCGCAGTCAAGACCGCGGCGTTCGGCCTCAATGCGCCATTCCTCGGAATATCCGTTGCCGTCAAAATGTATGGGCTTGGACTGTATGATGAGTGTGCGAATCTCCTCAAGCAAGGCGTTGCGCAATGTTTCTCCATTGGCAATACGCTCATCAACATTGGTTTTGAACTGCTGCAATTGATGAGCCACGGCAGCATTGAGCGCCAACATTGCGGCGGCACAGTTAGCGCTTGAACCAATAGCCCTGAATTCAAAACGATTGCCGGTGAATGCGAATGGCGATGTACGGTTGCGGTCGGTGGCATCAAGCAATATTTCGGGTATCTGCGATACATTCAGACGCAATCCTTCCTTTCCTGCAAGGTCGGCAAGATCGTCGTTGGGACTCTCCTCCACCCGACGCAGAATTTCAGCAAGCTGTGTGCCTGTGAATATGGAAATAATGGCCGGTGGTGCTTCGTTGGCTCCAAGACGATGTGCATTGGTGGCCGACATTATAGATGCTTTGAGGAGTGCATTGTGAGTATGCACTGCTGCCATTACATTGACCACGAAGGTTATGAATTGAAGATTGTCCTTTGCTGTTTTTCCAGGAGCAAACAACATCACGCCGGTATCGGTGCCCAAGCTCCAGTTGTTGTGCTTTCCGGAGCCGTTGATTCCTGCAAAAGGTTTTTCATGAAGCAGCACACGGAAATGATGACGGCGCGCCACTTCCGACATAAGTGACATCAGAAGCAGATTGTGGTCGTTGGCCAAATTGGTCTCCTCAAATATCGGTGCAAGCTCAAATTGATTGGGAGCCACTTCATTATGACGGGTCTTGGCCGGGATTCCAAGTTTATGACACTCTATCTCCAAATCAAGCATAAATGCCTCGACTCTGGATGGTATGGCACCAAAATAATGGTCTTCAAGCTGCTGATTCTTGGCGGACTCATGTCCCATCAGAGTGCGTCCGGTGAGCATAAGGTCGGGACGGGCACTATACAAAGCCTCATCAACAAGAAAATATTCCTGCTCCCATCCCAAATACGAGCGAACATGACTCACATTTGGATCAAAATATTGTGCCACAGCTGTTGCAGCTCGGTCAACAGAGTTGAGAGCGCGCAACAAAGGTGTTTTATAATCCAGACTCTCACCGGTGTAAGATATAAATATTGTGGGTATGCACAAAGTATTTCCCATTATGAATGCCGGGGAGGAGATGTCCCAAGCGGAATATCCACGAGCTTCAAAAGTGTTGCGTATACCGCCATTCGGGAAACTTGATGCGTCCGGTTCCTGTTGCACAAGCAGTTTGCCATTGAAGCGCTCTATCACACCACCCTTGCCGTTGTGCTCCACAAAAGCATCATGTTTTTCGGCCGTGGTTTCGGTAAGCGGTTGAAACCAATGTGTGTAGTGGCGAGCTCCATTGTCTATGGCCCATCGCCTCATTCCTTCGGCCACGCTGTCGGCCACTTCTCGTGGAAGCGGTTCTTTGTTGTCAATTGCATTGCAGAGCGCTGAAAAAGTGTCGGCAGGCAGATATTCAAACATTTTTTGCCTGTTGAATACATATTTACCGTAGTACACTTCGGGACGCTCCTCCGGTATTTCTACCGGGTCGGCTTTACGATTGAACGCTTCGTCCACAACTTTAAATCTTAGTTCTGACATTGTTAAGTAATATATCTGTATTAAATACGCATCTTGAAACCGAGCGTATTGCTCGGCAAAATAATAAAATACCATAACGTCCCGCTCCGGTATGGCGCGAGATGGCATCTATAGTAATTTGCGAAAGTGAGTGGGGTTGATTGCCAGGACAATGAATATATGTGTAATCACTGCCCAAACTATGCATCTTAGGGAATGAGATTTCGTTCATACGGTATCTCAAAGTTTGATGCATGCAAAATTAATAAAAATTTCGCTCAGCAAAATAAACTGAGCGAAATTTTCAATAACTTTTATGTGATGTACAATTCAATATTATTTCACAATCAAGTAGGATGTCAACGGCAGAAGCTTGCCCATGAGTTTACCGGATTTCACGACAAATGTGGCATGGTGAACAGTGTCGGTATAGGTGCCGTCCGGCAAATTGGTTTCTATTTTCACGGAGTGAGGCTTGTTAGTGAAATTTACCAATGCTGCGCCCTTGTCGCCTCGTGACACTTGTGCCACCTCCCCCTTGGGTGTAGTGAATATTTGTTCGGGTTCACCGGCCATAGCGGCTCGGAAACGGTTGACAGCCACCACTTCGGGATGTTTGAACTCATCGTTACCCCGCGGACCTACAAGATTGTTGCCCCAATAATTTATTCGTGTGCTACCGGCCGGGCGACTAAAGAACAACGGGGTACCATTCTGGCGTGCCGTTAGAAACACCCATCCCATACGCACTTGGTCATCAGTGAGATGGGCAGATTCATGCTGATTACAATAAGTGTCGTGACTCTCAACCCATGTGACAAGCGAATCGGGCGAGGCTTTATGATGCCAGGCTTTCAGGTCGGCAGCCAAGGCATTCTCTTTTTCCAGCACTGTACGTAAGGCATGTCCATAATTACTGGCTGTAACATCTATAAACTCAGTGTATTCTTTTTCTTTCACGTTTACATCCTGCAACACTTCTCCATATATGAACAATGAATCGGGCATGAGCAGTGACAATCCTTTAGCGGCCTCACGACCGGTGACTACAGGCCAAAAATTGTTGCGTTGCACTTTGGCATCCGTGGGGTCGGATGGAAGGCCGATATGCTTGGCTGTGTCGTAAC
>CAMWXV010000099.1 GCA_947178305.1 uncultured Porphyromonadaceae bacterium
GTATCACTCTACGGAAAATGGTACCACATTTTCCAATACGTTGAAAGACAAACTCGCCCCGGACACGCCGCGTCAAGACCATATTCCTCGCAATGCGCCACCGCGCCGAAGATATGGAAGCCCGCGCCACCTGTATGGAAACAATGCGCGAATTATACAGACAATTTATGTCTGTACTAATCCTCAAAAAGACCAAGTTAGAACAGTCCACAATCTACCTTGATCCGCGCATCAGCTTTAACGAGGTAGATCGCTACTTTTTTCAGATAGCCGTTGACAAATACACCGATTTGCGCTACAATGCCGATGAATGGGAATAACACTGACCCGCAGACCGAGCGCGAGAAATACGTCCGCGCTTTCAACGCCACGATGATAATGATTTGGCGTAAGCAGCAGACCTTGTTAGGAACGGTCAACACCGGCGCACTCTACCGCTTGACCCTTGCCGTAGGTATGACCGCCAATGCCCTCAACCCCGACACCCTCCGTCGCAGCGTAACTATATGATTTCTTTGTCGATATTCAGGACGTAGGTCCTAATCTCACCATTGGCTTTCTTTACAACATACTTGGTTGGTCCGTTAAGTCCAAGTCCGTTGCGCTACAATGCCGATGAATGGGAATAACACTGACCCGCAGACCGAGCGCGAGAAATACGTCCGCGCTTTCAACGCCACGATGATAATGATTTGGCGTAAGCAGCAGACCTTGTTAGGAACGGTCAACACCGGCGCACTCTACCGCTTGACCCTTGCCGTAGGTATGACCGCCAATGCCCTCAACCCCGACACCCTCCGTCGCAGCGTAACTATATGATTTCTTTGTCGATATTCAGGACGTAGGTCCTAATCTCACCATTGGCTTTCTTTACAACATACTTGGTTGGTCCGTTAAGTCCAAGTCCGTTGCGTTGTTCCTCCCAACTGATTTCTTTGACGGGGCGACCGTTGATTGATATAATAATATCTTCAATCTCAATCCCTGCCGCTTGTGCTATGCCTTTATCATATAGACTGCTGACTATCCAACCATCGCTGATGTCAGTGCGGTCTACATAGCCAAATTGAGCCTTTGAGCTATGTTGATAGTCAGTGTTTGTGTCATTGTTACGTCTTGCATAAACAACCTCATTCGGGGCATCTATTATCAAATCGTAATGCCGCAGAATTTCATTTCCAATAATCCCGACGTGCGGACGTGTTGATAACGAACCCTCTGTGTTGTACGACGCGGAAATTACTATATTATTCAATTCATCAAGAAAGCGGAATGCGTCTGCCCTGAAATTTACATCTGTGCCGTCGCCACCGACACCCATATTTGAATAATAGCAATCGGCTGTCTGTTTGCCTTGCAGGTTCAACTTCTTCAAAGTTTCATTTGTGAGGATAATTGTAGAGCCGCAACCTAAATCAAGGCGGAAATTCCCTTTGACAGTTTGAACGGAGTCGATTTTAAGCTCCAATTCAATATCAATTCTATTGTCATTGAATTGTGCCGGTAGTTTGGTAAAACCGTTGAGCATTTCACTTGTGAGAGCATCAACCGGGAGTAAATAACCCTCAGTGTAATTTATAATCAACGGTTTACCGAACACCGCATTGTTGCCTATCATACCGTCAGTATGGCGGCCAAGAATTTCACGCAGATTGATTATAGGTGTGATGTTGTCTTTATACAATACATCGCCTATTCTTACAGGGATCGGGTCTATGATAATGGGAACGGTCTGTACACCGTTATTACCGGCACCGCCCATTCTTGCCTTTCCTTTCTTTAATGGCAGTTTGCCGAAATCCGACAATTCCATATAGTCTTTGTCAAGATAAAGACGGTCGGCTCCTGTATCGTATATCAACGACATCGGCACTGTATCACATACCGTTGCCTGTATGTAGACGTGAGAGTCCAAGATGAAAGGAATTGCGTTTTGTGGCACTTCCTTTGCCGTTGCTTGCAATAGACCTGCTATTGCAATGAGCAAGAGAGATAAGATTGGCTTCATATACTTTATTTTAAGAGTTTGCGGTCATTTTCGCCACTTTCCAGAACCTGCATTTGGGGTGTATGGCTATTTGATTGAGTTTGATTAACCACTCCGACTGCGGCATACCTTGTTCAATAAAAACCGCATTTAGATTTTCCATATTGGAGAGGCATATAAGCTCGTTGATAGAGGCATAATCACGGATGTTACCTTTTAGGTCAGGATGCAATTCGCGCCATTGGCGGGCTGTCTGTCCGAACATTGCCACGTTGAGCACATCCGCTTCATCGGCATAAACCTTTGAGGCTTGGTCGCGTGTTATTTCGGGTGGCAAAATATGCGTTTTGATAGCATCGGTTGCCTCAATCCACTTTTTCGGGGAGAGCGTAAAGGCATTTAACCCGGCTTGCATTCTAAACCCCTCGAATTCGGTGGGTTTGAAATTCGGATTATATAGTTGTTCCCAAATGCCAAGGTATTCTATTGTATTGCGGTTTCGCATCCAATTAGCAATTACTGCATTAGGCTCATCGCTTTTGTGCTTTGCCAAATCAGTTAATGAAATATAATCATTCCCGTTAACCGATATGATTGTAATGTTGGTATTTTGAACTATTATCTTCGCCATCAGTTTTGATGTCTTTGTTATTCAAACACAAATTTACCACAAATATCTGACATTTAGGACCAAAACTACTGTCTTTTCAATTGGTAGCTACAGCTGAGCGTTTGAGGGGTGTTTATCCTATTGTGCCGACAATGAAGACTACATTCAAGTTCATAGCCGACATTATTCCCGAAGTCCGCGCTCTGTTTCTTTGGTATTCAAATAGTTAGCCTAAATTTGGTACATTCCAATATATTGCCTAACTTTACAATTTTATTCCAATCTATTTACTCGTGCTGATTGAGAGGTAGTTATTGGATGTAGGTTGGTTGTATGGATGATAAAACAAGGTGTATGAAATTAAATAATGTTGTGATGAAGAGTGTTGTTGCGTTTTTGGGGCAGGTGTTTGTTGCGGCTGTGTGCTTCGGGGTGTTTTACTGGCTCTTTGGTTTATGGGTGTTTGATGAGAGGCTGTCTTTGGAGCGGGTTGTTGTTCAAAGTGTGGTTTTTGCTGTTCTTATGAATGCTTATGAACTGTGGCGCGATGGCAGAAAGAAAAAGAAACAAGGGTGATTTGCGTATAAGCTATTCAAAGTTAAGATTGTATTGTGGCTGGTTGCTGTATGTTTTGGGGTGGACATCCGGATTGATGATTGTTGTGCTGTTGATATTGAATTTTTTCGGTCAGATTCAAGACAATAGTTTTGTTAAGTTTGTTTTTTGTGCTTTGGCTCTCGTCGGGATTGTATTCTTTAGGCTTTCACGGTTTTTTTATTAAGGGGTGAACGGTGCCGATATTGAATATGCGTATGGTGTTTATGGTTTGGATATAAGGTCTGGGGTGTTGTTTTGATGGGTTGGAAATGGTGATTGTGGTGATGGATGGCAGTGTGGTGCAAATGTGTGGAAAAAATTGGAAGTGGCTGGCATTTTTGTTAATTTCGCATCAGAATAAAAACAATGTTTTATGATATACAAATTTCGTATTGTGTCGGATGAGGTGGAGAACTTCAAACGCGAGATAGAAATAGATGCTGACAGCAGTTTTTTGGATTTGCGCAATGCCATACTTGACAGTGTGGGATATGACCGTGGCCAGATGAGCTCGTTCTTTGTGTGTGAGGACGGTTGGGAAAAGGGTCGTGAAATCACGCTTGAGGATATGGGAAGTGATTCATCGGAGGATGTTTATCTGATGGATGAGAGTGTGTTGTGCGATTTTGTGGAAGATGAGGGTCAGAGGATGATATTTGTGTTTGATTATCTTACGGATCGCTCGTTTTTCATGGAGCTAAAGCGCACTATTCCGGGCAAGCATCTGTCGGAACCTGTGTGTACGGCCTCAGTGGGCGATGCTCCGTCGGAGGGTGTGAATCTTGATGACTTTGATGCAAAGATTGATGCCAAAGCTGCTGCAGTCGCTGCTGCGGACATAGACGAAGATTTTTATGGCTCGGATGAATTCAACGAGGATGAGTTTGATGCAGCGGGCTATGATGAACTCACTTTTGATTGATGGGCCG
The DNA here is from genome assembly GCA_947178305.1 of uncultured Porphyromonadaceae bacterium. Lineage (GTDB taxonomy): Bacteria > Bacteroidota > Bacteroidia > Bacteroidales > Muribaculaceae > Paramuribaculum. The sequence goes on from CAMWXV010000099.1 coordinate 4,124, forward strand.
ACTTTTAGCCATTGATTACGGGCGCAAGCGTTGTGGCATAGCTGTTACCGATTCGCTGCGTATTGTTGCCACCGGTCTCGCAACCGTGTCTACGGCAAAACTCAATGAGTTTGTGAAGCAGTATGTGCAGACCGAGCAGGTCGATGCCATAATAGTAGGGCTGCCTCGTACTGTGCAGGGAGATGAAAGCGAGTCAATGCGTTATATCCGCCCTGGTATTCAGCGTTTGCGTCAGGCTGTTCCCGGTATGAAAGTGGAGTTTTTTGATGAGAGGTTCACTTCGGTTCTTGCTCACCGCTCCATGATTGATTCGGGTATGAAGAAGATGCAGCGACGCGACAAGGCGGTGGTGGACGAGATTGCCGCCACTATTATTCTCAACGATTATTTGCAATCAAAACAATATCAAGACCAATGAAACTACCAATATATCTTTACGGCCATCCGGTGCTCAGGAAGCAGAGCGTTGATATATCACCGGATTATCCTGAGTTGAAGAAACTTGTGGCCGATATGTTTGAAACCATGTATGCATCGGAGGGTGTGGGGCTTGCCGCGCCGCAGATAGGACGTAATGACAGAATCGTGGTTATTGACGCAGATCCTGTAGGAGAGTCGTTTCCGGAATGTGCAGGTCGTAAGTTCACTCTTATAAATCCCAAGGTGGAGGTGCTGGACGGAGACATGTGTTCCCGCTCCGAGGGTTGCTTGAGCCTGCCCGGGCTTAGCGAGGATGTGAAACGAGTGGAGCATGTGCGATTAAGTTGGCTGGATGAGGATTTTCAGCCTCATACTGAAGAGATTTCAGGTTTTTTGGCTCGCATAGTGCAGCACGAGTGTGATCATTTGGAAGGTATGGTGTATATAGATCATATATCGCCTATCAGAAAGCAGCTTATCCGCAGTAAGCTTGGCAATATTGTGAACGGTAAGATCCGCTGTGACTATCCAGCGAAGTATGCACCTAAAAAATAATACCATATATGGCTGACGATAAAAAAGTGATATTTTCAATGGTGGGTGTGAGCAAAATTTACCCTCCACAGAAACAAGTGCTTAAAAATATATACCTGTCGTTTTTCTATGGAGCCAAAATCGGTATCATAGGTTTGAACGGTTCCGGTAAATCCTCTCTGCTCAAGATTATAGCAGGAATAGACAAGGATATTCAGGGTGAGGTGGTTTTCTCTCCGGGTTACTCTGTTGGTTACTTGGAGCAGGAGCCACAATTGGATCCAGATAAGACTGTGATAGAGATTGTGCGCGAAGGTGTACAACCGATAATGGATCTTTTAGCTGAGTTTGATAAGGTCAACGAGGCATTCGGAGATCCCGATGTGCTGGAGGATCCTGACAAGATGGATGCCTTGATTGCGCGTCAGGCGGAGTTGCAGGATGCTTTGGATGCTGCCGATGCATGGAACATTGATTCCAAATTGGAGCGCGCCATGGATGCGCTCCAGTGTCCTCCTGATGATCAAACTGTAAGCACTCTGTCGGGTGGTGAACGTCGTCGTGTGGCTTTGTGTCGTCTGTTGCTTCAGCAGCCTGATGTGTTGCTTCTTGACGAGCCTACCAACCATCTTGATGCAGAGTCAATTGACTGGCTTGAACAGCATTTGCGTCAATATCCGGGTACTGTTATAGCTATTACTCACGACCGTTACTTCCTGGATCATGTGGCCGGATGGATTCTTGAACTTGACCGAGGCGAGGGTATTCCATGGCAGGGTAACTATTCTTCTTGGTTGGAGCAGAAAACAAAGCGTATGGCTATGGAGGAGAAGCAGGCCAGCAAGCGTCGTAAAACATTGGAACGTGAGCTTGAATGGGTGCGCATGGCTCCCAAGGCTCGTCAGGCCAAGGGAAAGGCCCGACTTAACTCATACGACCGATTGCTTAACGAGGATCAGAAACAGAGGGAAGAACGGTTGGAGATATTCATTCCCAATGGTCCGCGTCTTGGGCAAAAAGTGATAGAGGCTACCGGTTTGAGTAAGGCTTTTGGCAAGAAACAGCTGTTCAAGGATTTGAATTTCACTTTGCCGCCTAACGGTATTGTAGGTGTGATAGGCCCGAACGGAGCCGGTAAGACCACGCTTTTCCGTCTTATAATGGGTCAGGAAGCTCCTGATGCAGGTTCTTTTGATGTTGGAGAAACTGTCAAGGTGGCTTATGTGGATCAGACTCACCACGATTTATTGCCTGACAAGTCGGTATATGAGGTGATATCACAAGGTGTGGAAAGCTTCCGTATGGGAGGCAAGGATGTCAATGCCCGCGCTTATTTGTCAAAGTTCAATTTCTCCGGTGCTGATCAAGAAAAGAAGATAGGGGTGTTGTCGGGTGGCGAACGCAACCGTTTACATTTGGCTATGGCTCTTAAGGAGGAAGGTAATGTACTGCTTCTTGACGAACCTACCAATGATATTGACGTTAACACCTTACGTGCGCTGGAGGAGGGTCTTGATGATTTTGCCGGATGTGCTGTGGTGGTTAGTCATGACCGTTGGTTCCTGGATCGTATATGTACTCATATATTGTCGTTTGAAGGAGACGGCAATGTGGTGTTCTATGAAGGTTCTTACAGCGATTACGAAGATTATAAACGTGCTCACAACGGTGGAAAGGAGTTGCCGCGTCGCCGTTATCGCAAGTTGATGGAGTGACGTTTGCGCATATATGAATTAGAATACATTCAACAAGATAATTTGTTGTCGTAAGATAAGAACAGCCGGCATATATATGCCGG
>CAMWXV010000100.1 GCA_947178305.1 uncultured Porphyromonadaceae bacterium
CTTTTGGTATTCCCGTAGGGAGTCGAACCCTAATCGAAAGAACCGGAATCTTTTATTCTATCCATTGAACTACGGGAACGTGCGGTTGGGTTTCGCGCATGCAAATGTAGGAAACTTTTGTTATTTGTGCAAATCTATGTGGATTGAGTTATTTAACGGTGGTGTCGTCCAAGGATCGTGTTGGTGAGTAGGTAATGTTGTCAAGGGCATTGACTCCATCGGTGTCGGTAAGAACGAAAGTGAACTGCCATTTGTCGCGTGCGGTACCACCATTGTCAACGTGCGGTAGTTTGATGAACAGCTTGTTCCACCCTTTCTTTAGATGTAGGTTAACAGGTTTGCGCGCTGTGAAGTTTTCGTTTGTCAAGCCTTTGGTGTCGTGGTCTTGGGTGATGGTTGCATCCGGTTGTTTCCATTTAGGTGCCGGTATTTCATTGCCGTTGAGCCATACGCGAGAACCGCGACGGTCCCATTGGCCTGCCGATGGAGCCTTTTCGTTACCTGAACGTGAATATGTGTAGAATTCTATTAAAGCTCCACAGTCTTGATCTTTGGGTGAATGCACATAGGTCCAGGCATAAGCGGTCATGTTGTTTTGTGGGTTGTCATAAAATCCTTTTACAATGGGGTGCCATATGTGGCGTAAATATATACCTGCTCCTGTGACCATATTCACACCATATTTCACGCCATTGATGGTGAATGAAGATGGTGTTGTGTCGGTGTCAATATATTGTTCAGGTGCAAGATAGGCTGAGGCGTTGCCGTTATTTGGTATCTGGTCGGTGATGTACCAGCGGACATTGGATTGTTTCACGTACGGTATTTGGTGTGACGCTTTGGACATGGTTGTGTTTTTGTGATACAGGAATCGCCGTTCCCAATCGGAGAAGTCCTCAAATTCCGGACCGGAAGAAGGTAGGGTCACTCCACCGGCTTCAATATACTGTTCGCCTCCTCCTATCCATGCGCGCTCTGCTGATGCCAGTACGTTGGCATAAAAGTTGTTTTGTCGCACAATGTCATCAGGTGTGGGGGTATAGGTGTCGCACCAGGCGGCAGAAATTGTGCCGGCAATATCGTCAGAACCTTGCTGGGATTCAAATATAGATGACTTGTATATACCTACAAGATCGGCAAATACATCAAAGTGATTGGTGTAGTTGTATCGCATATCAATATTTGGTATCCCTTTGGATAATCGTCCGGAAGTGGCCCAGTTTGTGGTCATATCACAAGGGATGACAGCCGGATCCACTTTTTTTGCCGGGTTGGCATTGTATTGATTCCATATGATTACTTTTTTGCCCAAAGAGTGCACATGGTTGATCATATCAATGATGTAGCTGTCAGGAAACGAGATTTCGTCTCCACCAATGTGGATATACGGTGTTTTATCAAAAATGGAGCATACTTCATCAAGTATGACTTTTAGTTCGGCTGTTCCCTGGGGTGTTTGCATTGAGTGTCCCATGGCTATTTCAAATGGATGAGAGTGCCCAGGCATATCTATTTCGGGGATTACAGTCATGCCACGTTCGGCTGCATAGTTTTGGATTTCCTTTGCATCGGCCTGGGTGTAATACATTCCCGGGAAACGAGTTATGCCTTGCTCTGTGAGTTGAGGATAAGCCTTGATTTCCAAGCGCCATCCGGTATAGTCTGTGAGATGCCAGTGAAATGTGTTGACCTTGAAAGAGCTGAGTATGTCTATTTCCCGTTTTAGTTCTTCAACAGGTAGAAAAGAACGTCCGGTATCGTGCATAAATCCGCGCACTTTGAACGATGGCCAGTCTATGATTTCCACTCCAGTGAGAGCGTTTGTGTCAAGGGCCAATTGTGCAATGGTTTGAGCTGCGCGAGTAACGCCCATAGGAGTGAGGGCTTGAATCAGTATATGGTCGGATGAAATTGATATTGAGTAGGCTTCATCAGGATAACCGTTTACGGAGTGGTTGAATGCTCCTGGAATCTCTTTCACGATTTCTATTCTGATTTCAGCTCCGTTTTTTCCCGGAGTCAAGCCGTTTTCTTTTAATGTCTTTTTCAGAGCTATATTGTGGGTCGGGTCAATCAGAGTGACTTCACGATTAAGAGAGAACGATGTAGATTCTATTGCCTTGATTTGTTTTACTTTGGGCATCAAATGCTCAATTCCTGCCCAAGCTTGTATTGAAGTGGCTATCAATATCAGCGGGATGATAACTTTTTTCATGACTGATGGTGTGGTACTGTACTGACTACAAATATAATGTAAAAAGTGTAATAAAAAAAATAATCTGAAAATCAGTGTGAAATGAAATATGGTTGTCTATGCTTTTTATCGTGAGCGTGTTTGTGCAAACATAATCTTTTTCGTAGCTTTGTGAGTATGAATGTAAAGATTGAGAACTCATGGCGTGATGCGCTGGCTCAGGAGTGGGAGAAACCGTACTTTCACTCTCTTGTGGATTTTGTGAAGGTGGAGTATTCCACAACTCGGGTGTTTCCTCCGGCCAAACAGATTTTTGCGGCGTTTGATGCCTGCCCTTTCCAAGATGTAAAAGTGGTGATATTGGGGCAAGACCCGTATCATGGAGATGGTCAGGCCAACGGCCTGTGCTTTTCTGTGAATCCGCAAGTGGCTGTTCCTCGCTCGTTGATCAACATATTCAAGGAGGTACATGACGACACCGGTGCTCCTATACCCGCCAACGGTGATCTTAGTCGCTGGGCCAATCAGGGAGTGTTGTTGCTCAATGCCACACTTACTGTGAGGGCTCATGCGGCCGGTTCGCATCAGGGCAGGGGATGGGAAGAGTTTACTGATGCTGTGGTGCGCAAGCTTGCTCAGGAACGTACAGGATTGGTGTTTATTCTTTGGGGTAGCTATGCAGCGCGTAAGGGTGAGTTTATTGACCGGTCGCGTCATCTGGTGCTTACGTCTCCGCATCCGTCACCGCTGAGTGCTTCGCGTGGATTTTTCGGCAATCATCATTTCTCTCGTGCCAACGATTATCTTGTGGAGCAGGGAAAATCCCCTATTCAATGGTGAGACGTGCTGTATTGGCGTTGATTGCAGTGTTCTGCTGTGCCGTGGTCATGGCTCAGGTGGAGAATGGAGACACACGTACCGGTGTGTTTGACCGAGGTATGCGTTCGTTGCAGGTGCAGTCTTTGGGCAACGATCAGTTGCCTCCTGTCATGACTCTTGGTGGAGCCGACGGATTGCTTGTCAAATGGGATGAGTTGGCCGAAAATCGCCGTTATATGCGTTATGAACTTAAGCATTGTGATTCGCAGTGGCGTGTGGATAATCTTGTGGATTCAGAGTTTGTTGATGGGTTCAACGAGGGAACAGTGGATGATTTCGCTTACTCGTATGGAACGAAGACACATTATGTGCATTATCGCATAACGCTTCCTCATGGCAATATGCGACCTCTTGTGTCGGGTAACTATTTGCTGCGTGTTTACGATGAGAGTGACCCTGAGACCACTTTGCTTCAGGCTCGTTTTTATGTAGTGGAGCCGTTGACAAAAATAAGTGCTGATGTTACTTCGCGCACGGATGTTGACTATAATTCCCGTCATCAGCAGTTGAGTGTGAAGGTGGATGCGGAAAAATTGCCAATGCATGATTATTTCAGCAATTTGTGGCTGGTGGTTTCTCAAAATTCGCGTGTGGACAACGAGCATATTGTGGCGCATCCGTTGCGCGTTGTTCCCCCATCGCTTTATTTTGAGAGCAAACCGGAATTAATATTTCCGGCGGGCAACGAATATCGCCGTTTTGAAACCATATCCACCTCTGTGCCGACTATGGGCGTGGAGGATGTGAGCTATGCAGACCCGTATTATCATTTTACGCTTTACACCGATTTTCCGCGTTACGAGGAAATGTATGCGTATGACCAAACGCAGCATGGCCGTTACCGTGTGCGCGAATACAACTCCGATAGCGGCGATATCGAGGCGGAATATGCCGTGACACATTTTTCGCTTGATATGCCCGAGCTGCACAATGCCGATGTGTTCATTGACGGAGACATGATGCTGAGACGGTTTGACGAAGAATCGCGAATGGTGTACAATCGTGCTACACGCCGCTATGAGGCATCGCCGTTGCTTAAGCAGGGAGCCTACAACTACCAGTATCTTGTGGTGCCGCGTAACGGTTCCATGCTGGGGCAGACCGCATCGGTGGAGGGGGATTTTTATCAAACAGTCAATGAATATATGATACGTGCCTATTACCGTTTGCCCGGAGACAGATATGACCGGCTTGTTGGTCTTGGCATGGCGTTTTCAGGACGATAATCATGAAACAAACAGAAGAAACAATCATGCTTCAGATTCAAGATGCATTGGTGAGCCTGGATCTCGCCGAGCGATATTTTCTTTGTGACCTTGGCAAATGCCTGGGAGAATGTTGTATAGAAGGAGATGCCGGAGCCCCGATTACCGAGCAGGAATATCAGAAGCTCAAAGAGCTGAAAGATGTGGTGTGGAACGACCTGCTGCCATCGGCGCAGGAACGTATACGCGAGGCCGGAGTGGGGTATGTGGATGAAGAAGGCGATCTTGTAACTCAGATAGTGGACGGTCGTAACTGTGTGTTCACAACCTATGGCGAGGGCGGCATGTGTCTTTGCGCATTGGAAAAGGCTTATCGTGAAGGCCGCACCGATTTCCGTAAGCCTGTGTCTTGTTATCTTTATCCGCTTCGCCTGACCGACTATCCCACATTTACCGCCGTAAATTATCACCGTTGGAAGATATGCCGCTGTGCCGAAGTGCTCGGACGAGCCAAAGGTGTGAGGCTTTATCAGGCCATGAAGGAGCCGCTGATAGAGCGTTTCGGCAAGGAATGGTATGATGAGCTGGTGGAAGCCTGCGAAGCCTATCTTGCCGAGTACGGTTCCGACTCTTGATGCAGGTATTTGCGGTTGAGCAGCCACAGTGCTATGCCTCGTGTGAGCAGATATGCTATGAATGCCAGCCAAAGGCCGTGATTGCCGGTCATTGGGTATGCTATGGCATATATCAGAAAGAATAATGCGGTGGAGCATAGCATTGACATCAGCATACGGCGTGTGGCACTGATGCCGATTGACACTCCGTCCCACATGAATGCCGCAAATCCGGACAGCGGTATGCTTACTGCCCACCGGTAATATTCACCGGAGGTGCTGATTACCTGGCGGTCGGAACTGAGCAGTCTCAATGCTTCGTTGCCAGCAAGGGCATATATGATGGTGAATGTCAAAGCTACCACTCCGGCGCTTGTCATAAGGGTGCGTACTGTGCGGCGCAGCATGGTAATGTTGCCTGAACCTTTGAATCGGCCGCATAATGCTTCCGCCGCAAAGGCAAAGCCGTCCATGAAAAAGGAAAACAGGGTGAACAGTTGCATCAGCAGCGCATTTACGGCCAGCATCAAGGCTCCTTGCATAGCTCCTATTCGTGTGAACCACATGGTTACGCACACGAGGCATATGGTGCGTAGGAATATATCGGTGTTGATGCGGAAAAACTTTTTGATTTCAGCCCATTGAAGCAGTTGGCAAAGAGGAGGTATCGTTATGGTGTATTTACGTTTGCACAGCCATGTGCCCAAAAGAAATCCTGCCCATTGCGCTGACAATGTGCCAATGGCTACGCCTTCAATGTGTAATCCGCCTCCAAACACCATAATCAGGCTGACGGATATGTTGAACAGATTTATGAATATGCTTACCCACATGGGTGTGCGCGAATTTTGCATACCAAGCCACCAGCCTGTGAGAACAAATGTGCCAAGCACGGCCGGAGCACCCCAGATACAAATGGAAAAATAGGTGTGAACAGTGATTCGGGTGGCATCATCACAGTCCATAAACATCATTATGCCATTGAACACCGGTTGCTGTAGCACTACTATTGACACTCCTATGCTCATGGCCACTATCATGGCTCGTGCCAGCACTGTGGAGCAAGACTTGCTATCGTGAGCACCAAAGTATTGTGCTGTGAGTCCGCTTGTGCCCATACGCAGGAATCCGCATAGCCAATACAGCATATTGAACGCAGAACCGCCCACGGCTATGGCTGCAATCAGCACGGCACCACCGATATGCCCCACTATGGCCATATCGGTCAGTCCCAGTATGGGGGTTGTGATATTGGTGATAATAGCAGGGATAGCCAATGCGGCTATCCCTGAAATCAATTGTTTATGTCCACGCATGGATTATTGCTTTTTCACACGCATACTGTCGTAAGTCAGGTATATGATGAGCAGGGCATAGACAGCCACGCCGAGTCCTTGAGTCAGGGATGTGCTCATGGTGTTGTTGTATTCAAATTCAGCGAAACGAGTCAGTGCGGCGAATACGCCGAACAGTGCGCCGCCGGCTATCAATCCTGAGCTTATCAGGGTGCCACGGTCACGACGAGCATCATTGATGGCCTTGTCCTTGCTGCGGGTGCTTACGAACCATGCTATGGCGCCACCCACCAGCAGTGGTGCATTGAGGTGCATGGGAATGAACATACCAAGGCAGAATGCCAATGCCGGAACACCGAGCCAATTGAGCAGCAATGCAAGCACGGCTCCAACCAAATACAGAATCCAAGGTGTGTCTCCACCCATCATTATGGGTTCTATTACTTTGGCCATGGCGTTGGCTTGCGGTGCCACAAGAGCATTAGGCCCTGAGAAACCGTATACAT
>CAMWXV010000101.1 GCA_947178305.1 uncultured Porphyromonadaceae bacterium
GCCCCACATACGAAAAAATAGATCCGGTACGTTTTATCGGCAACTACTCTTCCGGAAAAATGGGATACGCCATTGCAGACGCGGCCGCAGATTTGGGAGCCGATGTAACCGTAGTCAGCGGACCGGTCAATGTGTCTCCACAAAACAACAATGTTAAAGTGGTGCATGTGGAATCTGCTATACAGATGCTTGAAGAATGTGATAAACTCTGGTCTGAAGCCAACATCGGAATAATGTGCGCAGCCGTGGCAGATTACACTCCGGCACACAAAACCGATAGTAAAATCAAGCGAGAGCATACTGATTCTATGACACTTGAGCTTGTAAAAAACCCTGATATAGCCGCCACTCTCGGCAATAAAAAGCAAGCAGGTCAGTATCTTGTTGGATTCGCACTTGAAACAGAGTCAGGCATAACAAATGCCACCGACAAGCTCACCCGCAAGAATCTTGACATGATATGTCTTAATTCTCTTGCCGACAAAGGAGCCGGTTTTGGTACCGACACCAACAAAGTAACAATAATAGATAAATCTGAAAATATTGTTGAGCTACCATTGATGAACAAAACAGATGTTGCCAAACAAATTGTAAACAAAATCATTAATAATATGTCATAACTAACTGTAATGAATCTGCGCTTATACATATTTTTGGTGATGATTGCGGGAGTTTTCAGCATCGCAGCAAACTCTCAGGAACTAAACTGCACCGTTGAAATTAATTCCGACCAGGTTGAAGGCACAAATACGGAAATATTCAATACCTTGCAGGAAGCCATCAACGAATATATGAATTCCACAAAATTTTCAAATGCCCAAATTTCGGCAAATGAAAAAATTGATTGCAGACTGTTCTTTACAATTGGCGAATATTCCGATGATATAATGAAAGGCAACCTGCAAGTACAGTCAACACGTCCGGTATACAACACCAACTACACCACTACCCTGCTTAATTTCAAGGACGACAACATTGAATTCACATATCGCCAAGGAGAGCCTCTTATTTTTTCCGAAAACTCGGTGGAAAATAATCTCACAGCCATTCTTGATTATTACGCATACCTGATACTTGCATTGGATTTTGATTCGTTCTCTCTAAACGGAGGTCAATCATTTTATGAACGCGCACAGAACATTGTGCAGTTATCGCAATCGTCCGGAGAGCTGGGATGGAAATCTTTTGACGACCGACGCAACCGTGCAGCCGTACTAAATGCATTTACCGATCCCGGCACATCTGTGATCCGCACTCTTATATACGAGTATCATCGTAAGGGTCTTGATGAAATGTCCATGAGTCCGGCAAAAGGCAGAGCCGTGATAACCCGCTCACTTGACAACCTACAAAAAATTTATCAGTCCCAACCAATGAGCGTGGCTCTCAACATTTGGCATGATGCCAAACTTGACGAACTGATCAATGTTTATAGCCAAGGTACACAAGATGAGCGCAATGGCGTATATGAACTGCTCTACTCGCTATATCCTACCGACCAACGGAGACTAAAAGACATCAAAGAGCCACCTAAACGAAACTAACCACACAATATGCTTGAATCACTCAACATAACAAACTACGCACTTATTGACCACATGGACATAGAGTTTCATGAGGGCTTCAATATTATAACCGGAGAAACAGGTGCCGGCAAATCTATAATGCTTGGAGCGTTGTCGCTGATAATGGGTGGAAGAGCCGACACTCGCGCCATCAAACTTACCGCACAGAAAAGCGTGATTGAAGCTGTATTTGCAGTGGCTGAGCACAAATCACTTAAGGATTATTGCATAAACAATGATATAGAATGGGACGACTCCAAATGCATTTTAAGACGGGAAATATTGCCAAGCGGACGAACCAGAGCTTTTATCAATGATTCTCCTGTATCGCTCGCTCTGCTGCAAGGTGTGGCCGTTCAGTTAATTGACATTCACTCTCAACATCAAAACCAGCTCTTGGCACAATCTGATTTTCAGAGAAATATCATTGACACCCTTGCCAACAACGAAAGGATACGAACCGTTTACACCCAACGATACAACGCCCTGCGCTCAGCAGTAAAGGCGCTTAAACAAGCCAAAAGTCGCATCGCCAAAAGTCGCGAAAACGAGGAATTTATGCAATTTCAGCTTGAAAAACTCAACGAACTGTCACCGGTTGCCGGAGAGCAGGAAGAACTTGAGCGCAACCGCGACAACATGGCCAATATCACTGACATCAAGACAAATCTTGACTCTGCATTAAACGCACTTGGCAACGATGAATATGGAATGCTACATCAAATTGATGTGCTTCAAAACTCAGCCTCTGAACTTGAAAATGTGGTAAATCCTGAAGCAAACATCCCAGAGCGCCTTGACATGGTCAGAATAGAACTTGCCGATATTCTATCAGAACTTCAAAGCGTGGACGAAAATCTCAACGCCAACCCGCAAGAACTTGAATACATAGAGCAGCGACTTGAAGCAATCTATGACCTTGAAAGAAAACATGATGTGGAAACCGTTGAGGATTTGATATCCATTCAGGAATCGCTTCAAAATCAACTTAATGAGCTAAAAATAAGCGACGAAACCATATTGGAACTTGAAAAAAACGCCCGCAGGGCTATGGCCTTGGCCAAACAGGCAGGTGCGGAGCTTTCGCATTCACGTTATGAAGCTGCCAAGAAATTTGGTGAAGAACTTTACAATCAAGCCATGCCCCTCGGCATGAAAAATCTTACCGTGGACATTAAGGTGTCACCAACCGACATGAACGCCCACGGAATGGACAACGTGGAATTTTTGTTTGCTTTCAACAAAAACCAAAAGCCTACCGGAGTGGCCGGTGCCGCATCAGGAGGCGAGATTTCCCGATTGATGCTTGCCATAAAATCCATCATAGCGTCTCGCATGCAATTGCCATCCATTATATTTGACGAAGTGGACACGGGAGTGAGCGGAGATGTGGCAAATCGCATGGGCGACATGATGAGCCACACTGCACACAACATTCAGGTAATAGCCATCACCCATCTGCCACAAGTAGCCGCCAAAGGTTCCTGCCACTTCAAGGTATTCAAAGAAGATGACGATGAAGCCACCCATACACGTATATATCAACTCAACGAAAACGAACGTGTTTGCGAACTTGCACTAATGCTCAGCGGCGACAAGAACAACACGACCGCCCAGGCCACAGCTCGCAACCTTCTTTCTCAAAACAAACATTAAGATTATGCAACAAAACGAAATGATATTTGGTATCCGCGCCGTTATTGAAGCCATTGAAGCCGGAAAAGAGATTGACAAAATTTATTTGCGAAAAGATCTTGGCGGCGAACTTGCCCAAGAGCTGTTTGACCTCATTCACGCTCACCGCCTTGTAACCCAACGCGTGCCTCAAGAGCGATTGAACCGTTTTACAAGAAAGAATCATCAAGGTGTGGTAGCTCTGTTAAGTGCTGTCACGTATTATCATCTTGACAATTTAATACCTCAACTTTATGAGGCCGGATCATTGCCATTCATGGTAGTGCTTGACGGCATCACCGATGTACGTAATTTCGGAGCCATAGCACGTACATGTGAATGTGCAGGCGTTGATGCCATAATAATACCGGAGCGAGGAAGCGTATCTGTAAATGCCGACGCAGTGAAAACATCGGCCGGTGCATTACATCATTTACCAGTATGCCGCGAACGCTCCACCTTACATGCCGTCAAAACACTCAAAGCCACTGGCTACAAACTCGTTGCCGTATCAGAAAAAGCCGATATCAACTACACACTTACCGACTATACAGTACCGGTAGCATTGGTACTTGGAGCCGAAGATACAGGCATTTCACCCGAAGTACTGAAAGAGTGTGACACATTTGTATCAATACCAATGTTTGGTAATATCGCTTCATTGAATGTGTCTGTTGCCGGAGCCGTGATGATGTATGAAGTAGTACGTCAACGCCTCGCTTCCAATATGGAAGTAATCTGATTCATAGTCGCAAGCACCGCAATATTCACACCGTTATTACGTTTAGACATAAATGAACATTACCATATTGCGACATATTGCTTTTTCTATAATGATCCTCCTTGCATCAACAACATTGTGGGGAGCTTCATTATCGTTTTCCGGCGTAGGTAGGCAAGTTCTCACAGAGCAGCCCAACTCCTCATCCGGACTTGATGCCATATATGTACTTTCTGAAATCACAGGTGCATCAGCCTCCTATGTAGCCTCTTCACAAAATGTAAAATGGCTCAAATGGGGTGCTCAAGGAGCAGCGTATGCACAGGAACTCCCTGCCGGCTCTGTTGTCAAGAATGGCAACCGTTACACACTGTCGCATATTGATGGCGATTGCGGATACACCATAGAAGACGGAGGCTCAATTCACTATTTTTGGATTGTGGATTATTCGCGCCATCGTTATAACATAACCAATGTGCTCGTTGGTGATGACAGCGATTGCGCCATGACAACACTCACAACACAAGGTAACGCCGACAGGATTTATTACTACAGCATCAATGCACGTGCCTATGAAATCAATCGCAATATTCATATCATCTATTCAACACTTCATGCCGACAATGAATCATTGAGCTTCACCCCTATTGAAGCAGACGAAACAGTGGCATACATATCTGGGGCAACTCGTGTACCCGCACCATTGTGCGACACATACTTTAAAGTTTCCGGAGACAAATTCCTGACCGCCTGGGGTACACCGATGGAATGTAGCTCAAGCTACTATAATACAACAGCCGTTGAAGCCGTGGTAAACGTGGAACAAACCAATCGCGACAACGACAATGAGCAATCCGCAGAAATGGGCACAGCCACACTTGGCGGCTCAGCTCCATGCGAAATCAATATGACTGCAACCGTTAGCGACGCAGCCATATTCCATGAGTGGCAAATAACAAGCGACCCATCATTCAACGACGTGTTGCTCCGTGCCAACGAACTTGAATATACACATACATTCAGCGACATGGGCACATACTATATCCGTTTTGTTTGTGCTGATGCCTCAGGCAAGTGCGAATGGACAAGCGCACCATACACTGTATTTATCGGAGAGTCACGATTACTTTGTCCCAATGCCTTTTCACCAAACGCATCTCCGGGAGTAAACGATGAATGGAAAGTAAGCTACCGCTCCTTGATCAGTTTTGAATGCCACATATTCAATAAATGGGGAGTCAAAGTTGCTGAACTTACCGATCCGTCACAAGGTTGGGACGGTAAGTATGGTGGAAAATTTGTGCCTGCCGGAGTTTATTACTACGTGATAAAAGCCGTAGGAGCCGATGGTGTGAAATATGACCTGAGCGGCGACATAAACATTGTAAACTACAAATAATCTATGAAGATCAAATTATTTATAATGGCGCCCATTCTGGCGCTGACATTGGCGTGCGGTAACGCATCGGCATCTCACACTGGAATGACCCCGGTAAAAAGTCCCGAAATTCCGGAACATATCACATTTGCCGGACATAAAATCAACATAGACAGATGCGATATGTACGAGCGTTTTGATCGCGAGTTAACATCAATGGCCTTTACTCATGGCACCACTCTGCTGACACTGAAAAGAGCCAACAGATATTTCCCTATGCTCATACCGATATTAAAAGCCAACGGTGTGCCAACAGACCTCATTTACCTCGCCTGCATTGAGAGCAATCTCAATCCACGTGCCATGAGTGGTGCAGGAGCGGCCGGACTTTGGCAATTCATGCCGGCAACAGGTAAAGAATATGGCTTGGAAGTAAACGAGTACGTTGACGAGAGATACCACCCTGAGAAATCCACCGAAGCAGCCTGCCGCTATTTAAAAAGCGCATACAGCAAATATGGCAATTGGGAATCCACAGCAGCCTCATACAATGCAGGAATGGGGCGCATTTCGCGTGAGCTTGAGGCTCAAAAGGCAGAAAGCGCCTATGACCTGCATCTTAACGACCAAACATCGCGATACATATTTCGTCTGCTGGCAATGAAATCAATAATGGAACACCCTCGCTACTTTGGCTACACTTTAGACGCCTCACAACTCTATTTTCCAATAGAAACCGAGAATATAGAAGTCAGCGAACCTATATCCGACTGGCAACAATGGGCTTTGGATCATGACACAAATTACCTCACATTACGTGAGCTGAATCCTTGGATTCGCGCAAAATCACTCCCAAACAAAAACAACAAAACCTACACCATTAAGATACCTGCAAAAAACGCCATGCTCAGATCCAAGCAAGCAAAAGAGGTGTACAACCATAACTGGATTTCCAAATAATGACTACCAATATCAAAAATACAACAACACCCACTGACGATTCCTTTGATGCCGCTGAATCGCTGAATGTTTATGGAGCACGTGTCCATAATCTGAAAAACATTGATGTAAACATACCTCGCAATTCCCTTACCGTTATCACCGGATTAAGTGGAAGTGGAAAATCATCATTGGCTTTTGACACTATTTTTGCCGAAGGGCAACGTCGCTACATAGAAACATTCTCCTCTTATGCCCGCAATATGCTTGGCACCCTTGAGCGTCCGGATGTGGATAAAATCACCGGTCTAAGTCCGGTTATAGCCATTGAGCAGAAA
>CAMWXV010000102.1 GCA_947178305.1 uncultured Porphyromonadaceae bacterium
ATATGGGCGTTTACAAACAACAATGTTGACTCTATTGAAGCTGTAATACCCTCCATAAAGCCCGGAGAACATATTCTCACTTCATCCAGTTCGCTTGCACGCGACTGCGGTGCAGCATCTCTACCGGCATTACTCATGGTCAATACCGATGGCACAGTGTCCGATGTCGTTCTCGGTTACAACAACAATATGACCGAAATGATAATTCAAAAAATGGTTATCATTCAACCCTGACACATAACTCACTTACACAAACTAATATAATATGAACACAATTTATTTCAAGGGCAATCCTTGCCACACCTGTGGCACAATACCACAAATCGGTAGCGAGGCTCCATGCTTTCATCTCACCGGAGTAGACTTAAACCAAGTTCAATGCATGGATTTCAAGAACAAACGTGTGGTGCTCAACATATTTCCGAGTCTTGACACAGAAGTATGCGCCCGCAGTGTACGAAAATTCAACCAAGAGGCTGCCGCACTCAAAGACACAGTGGTAATATGCGTATCCATGGATCTTCCATTTGCCATGCAGCGATTCTGCACCACCAACGGTATTGAGAATGTGATAACGGCATCGGCATTCCGCTCACCATTGTTTGGGCAGAATTTCGGTACGCAATTGGTTGACGGTCCATTGGCCGGCTTGCTGGCTCGCGCAGTAATAGTAACCGATTGCGAACGCAAGGTTATATACACTGAATTGGTCAATGAAATAACCGAAGAACCTGACTACGAGGCAGCGTTAAGAACGCTATGACACACAGATCAAACAATAAAAAGCACACCCCTCATTTGGGATGTGCTTTTTTGCTGTTGGCAGGAATTAAACGGCAATCGCTATTCCTCCTTACTGCGATTCTTGGCTTTATTTTTATTTTTTGTTGCGGAAGAGTCCATATCTTTCTCCTCCTTAAGATCTATTTCCTGACGATTTTTATCCACAACCTTGTACTGCAAGTATGCAAGCGACTGGTCAGGAAGCACCTTGAATTTACCACCTAACTCAAGACGCCATTTACGATATGTGGAAATCAAACCTTTTTTAATGTATGCATCTACAAACGGATGCACATACATAATAAAATCGCTTTGTTTTAAATCATTGACAAGATAATCAAGTTTCTCCTTAAGAGTATCTGTAAACAATAGCGACGGTTGAACCACACCTTTACCGAAACAAGATGGACAAGTTTCCGATGTGGTTATATCCATAGCCGGACGCACACGCTGACGCGTAATCTGCATCAGTCCAAACTTACTAAGAGGCAATATATTGTGACGGGCACGGTCATTGGCCATCACTTCACGCATATGCTCATAAAGTTTTTGGCGGTGCTCAGCCTTGCTCATATCAATGAAATCAATCACGATAATACCACCCATATCACGCAGGCGAAGCTGTCGTGCTATCTCATCTGCGGCACGCATATTCACCTCCAAAGCATTGCTTTCCTGATCATTGGCCGCCTTAGAACGATTTCCGGAGTTTACATCCACCACATGAAGGGCTTCAGTATGCTCTATAATGATATATGCTCCGTTCTTAAACGACACCGTTTTTCCAAACGAAGACTTTATCTGACGAGTGATGCTGAAATGATCAAAAATCGGTTCGGATTTGGTATATAGCTTCACTATGTCCTTACGCTCCGGAGCAATCAGATTCACATACTTCTGAATCTGCTCGAATGTTTCGGCATCATTCACATAGATGCTCTCAAAATTGGGGCTGAAAATATCACGGAGCACACCTTCTATACGGCTTTTTTCTTCAAAAACCAACGCCGGTGGAGTAGCCTTTTGGGCTTTGGCCAAAGCATCCTCCCAATATTTCAGCAAGGTTTTCATCTCGTGGTTAAGCTCAGCAACACGCTTACCTTCGGCCGATGTACGGATTATCACCCCAAAGTTCTGTGGACGTATGCTCTCCATCAACTGGCGAAGACGGAGTTTTTCTTCTGTGGTTTTTATTTTCTGCGATATTGACACCTTGTCACAAAACGGTATGAGCACCATATAACGCCCGGTGAGCGTTATCTCTGTTGTAAGTCTTGGACCTTTGGAGGAAATCGGCTCTTTTACAATCTGCACCAATAGTTGCTGTCCGGGTTGCAGTGTGTCAGCCACCGTACCATGCTTGTCAATATCCGGAAGAAGCTTCATTTTTTGAAGCGAGGGTACGCGCTTTTTGTCCTCAAACAAATTTTTAAGCAGCGCGGAATATGAGGAGAATTGAGAGCCAAGATCTAAGTAATGGAGAAAAGCGTCCTTTTCATAACCCACGTTGACAAACGCGGCATTAAGTCCGGGCATAAGCTTTTTTACCTTTGCCAGGTATATGTCGCCGACAGCATACGCCACATTGCGCGCCTCCTTTTGGAGTGACACAAGGCGAGAGTCCTCAAGAAGTGCTATAGACACTTCATTGGGCTGCACGTCAACAATAAGTTCGCTTTGCATTTGCTTAGAATTATTAATCGGTTAATCAATTGAAAACACAAAGAACAAACTTTCACCGGACATTCGTGGATACACGTAAATTCCTGCGCTGAAGTTTGTTCTTCGTATATCAAGTCTGACTTCAATGTCAGACAGCGTCGGGAAGAATAATGCCCCTTAGGCTTATTTCTTCTTATGACGATTCTTTCTCAGACGCTTTTTACGCTTGTGAGTTGCCATCTTGTGGCCTTTACGTTTTTTTCCGCTGGGCATTGTAAGGTTATTTTAATTGGTTTATAATAAATGCTTATAGGAGTCTGCCTGTTACGAGATTACTTAACCTCATCCATGAACACTTTCGCGGGCTTGAATGCGGGGATTTTGTGTTCGGGGATTATGATTGTAGTATTTTTAGAGATGTTGCGGGCGGTCTTCTCAGAACGGGTCTTTACGATAAATGAACCGAAACCACGGAAGTACACGTTTTCACCGTGAGCCAATGAGTCCTTAACAACTTCCATGAACTTCTCTACTGTAGCAAGAACAGCGGCTTTCTCAATTCCGGTGGTCTTGGAAATCTCGTTTACGACGTCAGCTTTAGTCATT
Organism: uncultured Porphyromonadaceae bacterium; assembly: GCA_947178305.1. GTDB lineage: Bacteria > Bacteroidota > Bacteroidia > Bacteroidales > Muribaculaceae > Paramuribaculum. The sequence continues at coordinate 3,052 of CAMWXV010000102.1, forward strand.
TTATTAAGCTTTTTAATATTGTGATTAAATACTTTGTTTACATAAGATTAATGCGTCAGAAACGACCTGACGAATTTTGCAAGTGCAAATATCGTACTTTTTTTGCAATTAGCGACTACCTTAAGCCAAAAAATTCGCAATAAATGTCACTTTAGCACTATTTTATCATTTCTATGGGGTTATCAACGTCTTTATTTCAAGTAAATCTTCCACCACCAAACACCCTTTGGCCTTAGGTATTCCGGAGGCGGCTGCTCGAGCTGACAAATAATGTATAGTGTGCCACCCAGCATTGGAAGCACCGGCAATATCAGTTGCCGGATTATCTCCTATCATCAAATGACGACCCGGACTCATTTCTCCAGATTGCTGCATCGCATGATGAAAAATACGAATATCAGGTTTATTTACACCAATATCATCACTCAACACCGTAATATCCACAAACGGAGTGACTCCGGCGCTATCCATCTTGCGATACTGCACCTCTTTGAATCCATTACTCAGCACCCCAACTTTCACACCAATGCCTTTTATATACCTCAGTAAGTCCATCGCACCTGGCATAAGGTTGCGTTCATGCGCCAGATAGTCCAAATAAAGCGGATCAAAGCGCCGGGACATCCGTTCAGCATCCGCTCTTGCCACTCCGGCTTCTACAAGCGGCATGGCAAACCTTTCCATTCGTAAATAATCACGAGATATATCCCCTGTGTTATATTGCGCCCACAAAGCATGGTTATGCCGCTCATAATCATCCGCCCATTGCCCGGCATCAGTCCACCAACGATTCAAACCCTCGCTCTCGTACATCCGCTTCAAAGCTGTACGGGCATTAGTGGCAAAATCAATTATAGTATCATCAAGATCCACCCATACCACAGATATGGGATATTTATCAATGAACATCATAGAATTTCCACCAAGAAGTTAAAGACGAAGAATCATCTACCACAGTTGCGCCTTCATGATTGCGCAACCACTGAACAACACGCAATGTCACAGGCAATATCAATATCTCATACACAGTTTTTAGCACTGCTTGAGTTATAATCAGAGCACCTATGTCACTCCATTCAAGCAATCCGCCAAAAGCTATGGGGAAAAATATAGCCGAATCCACACTCTCGCCCCATAATGTGCTGACCACGGCTCGCAAAGAAAAGCTACCACCTCCACCGGCTTTTGTCCTCATACGGCTCATGACATAGGCATTGACCATAGAGCCACACAAAAACGCCGTGAAACTGGCCACAAATATACGGGGAGCAGCACCAAACACCAGAGCCATAGCATCCTGACCGGTCCATTCAGCCGATCCAGGAAGCCACACAGCCATCTGCAACAACAATGAAGCCAATAAATTCATGGCAAAACCGAGCCAAATAACCAATCTTGCACGAGCAAATCCATAGATCTCCACTATGCAATCATTAAGAATATACGATATCGGAAACACCATGAACCCTGCCGTAATAGTCAGAGGTCCAAGACTCACAGTTTTAATCTCCATGAGATTTGACACTATCAAACAAACACAGAACAATACTGTGAGCAATAAAAAAGTAAGCGAAAATTTAGATTTGTTGTCTGTTTTATTTTCCATTATTCTTGTTTTTTACGAGGTAGCAAGCACTCGGTTGTCTTTTTCAGGATTCTAACACGCTCCGGTACACATCCACTGTTTGCCGGGCTATGGTATCCCAATCATAATTTTGCAGGTCATAACTTCGCGGCGTAGCTCCTGCGCTCAATTTACCACCAATCAATTCGGCCAAAGCATCCACATCTCCCACCGGATAAAAATCCACATTCTCCAGTATCGGTAACTTGTTTGCCGGAATAGAACTGACAGCCACATCAAGCTGATAGCTCATGGCCTCAAGCAATACAATTGGCAACCCTTCATGATATGACGGAAGGCAAAACAGCGCTGCGTGACTCATCAACTGATTCATCTTTTCGCCACGTATAAAACCGGTCAACACCACGTCATGCTTCCTGGCAAGCTGCTTCAATGAGCGTGAATAATCATCCTCATGATCGGCATCTCCGGCTATGGCCAATTTATACCCTTGCGGAGAAAGTTTTGCAAAAGCATGCACAAGGTCATGGAAACCTTTCTCCTCCACAAAACGCCCTAATGCCACAACATATTTGCCTGGTTCAAGCCCGAGATTCTTGATATAATCAGTATCCAAACTTTTTCGCGGAGGCTCCACTCCGTTATATATAAGTTCAGTGTCTCGTCGGCCATACTTTGATGCAAGAATATCAGCAATCACTTGCGATATCACTATCACCTTATTGCTCATCATGGCGCTTGCACGCTCTCCTGCCTTAAGCACAAATTTAGCCAAGCGCCCCCATTTCTGACGGTCATAATCCGGGCCATGATTGGTGGATACAACCTTCATACCCAACAATCTTGCCAAAGGCACCATCAAACCCGGGCCTATAGCATGAACATGTAAAACATCAGGATTAAGCCTACGAGCCTTCAATACAGATAGAAATGTATGAGTAATCGCTTCAAGACTTTTTTTACGTGGTGCATACACATCCACAAGCTTAACTCCATTAAACTCATTAAGCCCCTTGGATTCTGACACATAAGGTGTGCGACGCACCACAGTCACATCATGTCCCATAGCGGCTATGCGTGGATACAGCTGCTGGCAATGCGTTTCCACACCACCTTGAATCTCAGGAATTCCGCGAGTACCTATAACCACGATTTTCATACACCGTATCAATTATATGAATACCAACTATTTGTTACCGCTTGGCGAAAGATTGCCTTGGCGTGGATCTTGACCTACATCGCACCACTTCTTGTCAAGACAAGCAGGCTTGCCCATCAATGAACGCATCTTGTTTTTCAACGCCCACATCGCCGGATATTTCACATATTTGTGCATCACGGGCGAAGCAGTTCCCACCATCCAGCAATTTTTGGGACATTTGCGCACCATCTCGCGCACATGTTGAGCTTGCGGACTATTCCATATATCCATAAAATCAGCATTATGGATATTGCCCATTGATTCCTTCCAATATTTCTCTTCCATACCGTTGCAAGGATACACCTCACCCCATGGATCAATAAAGAAATTTGCGCTTCCGGCCTCACAAGGCAACATACGGCGACCTCCTTCAATATAGTTTATAAGCCCCATATTGAAGTATGCACGAAACCATGACTTGGGATGTTTCTCCGATAACTGCCATTTTATAAGCGTCTCAAAATCAGAGCACACTTTTCTTTGGTTAGTTATCTTATTGTCATCTTTATGGAAATAATATGAATTATGGAAAGCAGCTGTGGCAAATTCCATACCCAATTTGCGGCTCAACTGATACAGCTCCAGCATATCGGATGAATTGTTGTTGGACACCGTGCAACCGAATCCAATATCTTTCAATCCCATTTCCTGAAGTTTCACCAATGTACGATACCCTTTTTCAAATCCGCCATCTCTACCACGTAATTCATCGTTTTTGTCTTTTAAGCCTTCTATGGATATACGGATACCGATATTAGGAAAACGCT
>CAMWXV010000103.1 GCA_947178305.1 uncultured Porphyromonadaceae bacterium
CCCCGTATCAAACATGGAATTAACAATCTCTAAATTTTAATACGATGAAACGAATATTTTTATTATGCATAATGGCTATTGCATGCATATTCAATATGTTTGCACAAATAGATACAAGTAACTATACAAAAATAGAGCAAGATGGCATATATTATTTTCTTGACGACAAATATTCACAGGCATATGTCTGCTCAAAACATGATTACCCTAAAAACTACACAATCTATGACTTTGAAGACAAGGAGCCAACATACTCAGGCTGTGTAAAAATACCGAATGTGGTCACATATAACTCTAAAGAATATGCTGTTGTAAGTTTAATTGATTTTGCATTTTATAAATGCAATGAACTTGAAGAAATCATTGTTCCATCTAATTTGGTTTCAATAGAACGCCATGCATTGAGTAAATGTGGAAATATAAAAATGAATATACCCGAGAACCTGTCAGTATTGGGAGCATATGCATTCAAAGACACCTATGTTAAGAATGTAAGAACTCTTGTTTTGCCTAACGCCGAGTGGATTTTGAACTGTGCTCTTGATGGTTCACGATTTGACAAAGTGACATTTGGTTCAAATTTGAAATACTTTTATTCTTATATTTTCCGAAACTCAAGTATTGAGACTGTTGAATTTCAAGGAATGCCTGATGGAGAGCCGTTGCAAACCAGTGTCCATGCTTTTTATGGTTTCAAAGGTAAAGAAATCCGTTTACCTAACCAACCTATAAAATTTACATATGAATTATTCAATAACTGTCCAAATATGGAGCGGTTGGTTTTCCCTCCGGTAACGGAGCATAAGCATATTGATGATTTTCAAGATGTTGCAGCTATAGAAGGTAGATATTCAGATGTCAATGATCTGATTTACAATTGTCCAAATATGAAAGAGGTTGTTTGCTATGCCACTACCCCGCCACAATTTCATACACGATGGGGCAATGTTTACACAGATTTCTGTATAATTGACAAGCCCGACTGCGTGCTGAAAGTGCCTTTCGGGAGCGAGGAACTGTATCGCGCTGACCCGGTTTGGGGTAAATTTCAGATCATCACTGGGTTTGAACCTGACGAATACACCTCTATTTCCTCTCCGTACGCAATCACCGACAACAGCGATGCTCCGGTGGAATATTTCAACTTACAAGGAATGAAAGTGACAAATACATCACAAGGCAACATATATATCCGCCGACAGGGAACTAATGTTGAAAAGGTCATACTGTAGCATCAGTATCTTATCCATACCAAGAGGGCTGCCATTATGGTTGCCCTCTTTTGCTAATTAATAGCAAATTTCATCGCACAAAAAAATATTTACCACCATTTTTTTGGCTGATATCATATTTAGCACTAACTTTGCATTGAGTGTTATCATTCAGCACCGTAACAAATAATCTCAACCGACAATGAAGGACTTAGACAGACTATTGGCAGAAAACTTGCTTAAAATCAGCGCAATAAAGCTCCAACCCGAACATCCGTTCACATGGGCTTCAGGATGGAACTCACCCATCTACACCGACAACAGAAAAACATTGTCGTATCCAAATGTGCGCACCCTTATAAAGGTGGAGATGTGCCGTTTGATTATGGAGCATTTTGACAGACCAGATGCCATCGCCGGTGTTGCCACCGGAGCCATAGCCATGGGCGCATTGGTAGCCGACACTTTGGGACTGCCTTATGTATATGTTCGTTCCACTCCCAAGGACCATGGCCTTGAAAACCTTATTGAAGGAAACCTGAAACCCGGACAAAAAGTCGTGGTGATAGAAGACCTTATTTCCACCGGTGGTAGCTCGCTCAAAGCCGTTGAAGCAATCAGAGCCGCCGGATGCGAAGTTGTAGGCATGGCCGCAATCTTCACCTACGGATTCCCTGTGGCAGTAAATGCATTCAAAGAAGCCGGTGTTGACTTGATAACATTGAGCAACTATAACGCTATGCTTGAAACCGCACTGGAAACCAAATATATCCGTGCCGAAGACCTCGCCACACTTAAAGAATGGCGCAAAGACCCGGCAAACTGGACTCCAAACAAGTAACTTATTTCTATTCTAACTATATCAACAAAGGGGCTTTTGGCCCCTTTGTTTTACAAAGCATAACACAATAATGGCAAAATACGAAGGCAAACCGGTAACAATCAACCGTCCCGTACAGGATGTTTACAACTCTATAACCAACCTTGGAGCATACCAGGGTCTTTTGGAGCAGCTGCCGGCCGAAGCCAAAGAAAAAGTAGGAAGCGTAAGATTCACCGACAGCTCTGTTATAATAGCAGCCGCCCCGGTTGGAGAAATTCAATTTGACGTTGTTGAAAAACGCGAACCGGAACTGATGAAACTCGCTGCCGCCAACAGCCCCGTACCGTTTGAAATTCTCGTACACATGAGCGCCGATGGCAGCAACGCAAGCAAAGTCTCGACTGAGCTTAATGTGGAAATCCCGGCCATGTTGCGTCCCATGATCGGAGGTAAAATGCAGGAAGCCGCCGACAAATTCAGCGAACTTATATCCACATTCTTCAAAGTTTGATGCGGCTTCGCCAACTATTCTTTCCGCTACTGGCCTTGGGGTTGGCAGCAAACACGGTTTCATGCCACAAAGTGGACGATGATCGCACCCCCTATGCCCCTGTCTATATTCCGTTCACCACAGCAGGCGACTGGGATGTATACGGCGTGAGCGGAGCCATGCTAAGCAACAGTTTCATAAAATCACAGCGACTCCCCAAAGGCTACCCCTACACCGACCTGTCACAGACCGGATTTGGCGGAGTACTTCTCGTCAGCACATATCAGAGCGAACCGAGAGCCTACGACCTCTCATGTCCGGTAGAGTGCCGACGCGACATATTGGTAAGCATTGACGGCGATGTGGCCGTATGCCACACTTGCGGCAGCACATACGATGTTTTCAATGTCGGAGCGCCTTTGAGCGGCCCGGCAGCCCAACACCATTACGGCCTCACACGCTACAATGTAGGAAACGGAGCCAACGGAGTGTTCCGGGTAATCACTAATTAGATAAATTTCAGCAGTATGCTTAATTACATAGTATGGAACGTCAACCCCGTGCTTCTTGACTGGGGCATTCAGGTAAGATGGTACGGATTGATGTTTGCCATCGGATTCATGATCGGATATGAAATAGTGTCACGGATGTTCAAACACGAAGGAGCTCCCGAACGATGGCTTGGCATCCTGCTCATGTGGACCGTAGCCGGCACCATTATCGGAGCAAGATTCGGTCACGTATATTTCTACGAATGGAGCTACTACAGCCAGCACCCATTGGACATTCTCAAAGTTTGGGAAGGCGGACTCGCAAGTCACGGAGGAGCAATCGGTGTTATCATAGGTGTATTGATGTTCTCATTGTTCACCACCAAGCGCAATCCACTGTGGACATTTGACCGCCTTGTGGTTCCGATAGCACTCGTAGGCGGACTCATACGAATCGGCAACCTTATGAACAGCGAAATCTTCGGACACGCCACGGACCTGCCTTGGGGATTTATGTTCGTTCGCTCCCGCCAATGGATAGAGATGTATGCCGGACAACCCGTACACCCCACACAAATCTACGAAGCCCTTTGCTATTTCGCCTTGTTCGCACTGCTCATGTGGATGTATTGGCGCAAAAACGCCGAAAAACGCCCGGGACTTATATTCGGAGTATTCCTTATAGGCATATTCCTGCCAAGGTTATTGATAGAATTTGTCAAGAACAACCAAGTCGCTTTTGAAGCCGACATGATGCTCAACATGGGACAGCAACTATCCATTCCATTTATCATAGCGGGAGTGCTGTTAATATCCTACGCTCTTTCAAAACCTCCGGTAAACCTAAGTTTCCCCAACAGATTCGCCGACGAACTGGATGACAATAAAAGAAAACAATGACGCCAGCAAACAATATCATATTCATTTCCGGCATTGACACCGATGCCGGAAAAAGCTATGCCACAGGTCACATAGCAAAAAAACTTGCCGAGCAAGGACTCCGTGTCGTAACACAGAAATTCATACAAACCGGATGTCAAGATTTTTCGGAAGACATTGAACTCCACCGAAAAATAATGGGCACAGGCATCCTGCCTGTAGACACCGACCACACCACGGCACCGGTGATATTCACATATCCCGCATCCGCTCAACTGGCCGCGCGCATTGACAATCGCGAAATCGATTTGGACTTGGTCGCCAAAGCCTCCGAAAAACTCTCTGAAGATTATGACATTGTATTGATTGAAGGTGCCGGAGGTCTGATGGTTCCAATTACCGACACTTACACTACCATTGACTATGTAGCGCAACACAACCTTCCTATAGCTCTCGTCACCAACGGAAAACTCGGCTCCATAAACCACACATTGCTATCCCTTGAAGCCATAAAACACCGGGGACTGCACCTTAATTGGTTAATCTACAACGAACATTTTGATTCCGACAAAATCATAAGCGCCGACACACGTGGTTACATACGCCGTTATATAACCAAACACTTTCCGGAGACTGAAATAATAGTGGTGCCAACCATTGAGGTTTGATGTGTGACAGAAATTTTGTATTTTTGCACTCGTCAAAAGATATATGAAGAGATGCAAAGCAAAGTGTCAATATCCATACCTAAAGCAACTCTCTCCGAACTGCCCACCGTTAGTTTCCCGGGCGAAATCATAGTGATAGACACCGTTGAAGCGGTGCCGCAGGCCGTTGAATATCTACGCAACCATAAAATAGTTGGCTTTGACACCGAAACCCGCCCCACATTCCACAAAGGACGTACCAACAAAGTGGCATTGATTCAAATCTCCACCGACGATAGGTGCTATCTGTTTCGCATCAACAAAACAGGACTCACCGAAGACCTACGATCGCTTATTGAAGACACCAACGTCACAAAAATAGGACTCTCTCTCAAAGACGATTTCTTTGTGCTTCACCGCATCAGCGAATTTGCTCCCGAAGGGTTCATAGACCTGCAGGAATTTGTTCGCCCCTACGGCATCATTGACAGCAGTCTGCAACGAATCTACGGAATTGTGTTCAGCGAACGCATATCCAAAGGCCAGCGACTCAGTAACTGGGAAGGCACAGAGCTCACCATGCCGCAACAACAATACGCAGCCATTGACGCTTGGTCATGCCTGCGACTGTATCGCGAATTGTCTTCAGGAAAATTCATACCCGAACAATCGTGCTACATCGTACCGCAAACAGTGGAATAACCACACACACAAACAACTCCTTATCATGAAAAAGAAAATACCTCGCTCCACCTGGCTCCCCATAGTCCTTTTAGCTTATCTTGCAGTGATGAGCTACATGGGACGTCAGGAACTCTTCCAAGGCAACTATCTATACTACTTCGGCATAATAGGAAGCACACTGGCCATAATCATAGTGCTTCACTTTCTACTAAAATATCGCGAAAAAAAATAACTTTTTTATCATACTTACTCTTAAAACTAATCCACACTTATGCAACAACTACATCGTTCGTTAACAGCTGCTTTAGCCGCAGCCGTTGCATTCTGTGCCATGGGCGGCGAAACACTGCTGTCCCCGGATGGCAAAATGAAACTACAGTTTGGGCTCAACTCCTCCGGCACACCGGAATACGAGCTTTTTCTTGACAACCAAGAAATTGTAAAACCAAGCAAACTCGGTTTTGAAATCAAGAATCAGGCACCGCTCACCAACGGATTCCAACTCAAGAACATCAAACGCTCCACCTTTGATGAAACTTGGGCCACCGTGTGGGGCGAAGAAGATTCCATCCGCAACAACTACAATGAAATGCTTGCCGAGCTCATACAACCCTCCACAGGCCGGGCACTCAACATCCGTTTCCGCCTCTACAACGAAGGTGTCGGCTTGCGCTATGAATTTCCTTCACAGCCCAACGGCAATGACTATTTCGTTATCACCGATGAAAAAACCGAATTTGCCATGCCGGGTGATGTCACTGCCTACTGGATTCCCGGTGACTACGACACACAGGAATACGACTATCATGTAACACGCCTGAGCGAAATTCGTGATGTTTATCGTGATGCATTCACCGGCAACGTATCTCAATCTCTATTCTCTCAAACCGGCGTGCAAACAGCACTGCAACTCAAAACCGACGACGGCAAATACATCAATATCCACGAAGCCGCACTGGTTGACTATCCGGCCATGCATCTCAACGTCAACGACACCACTTTCGTGCTCACCTCCCACATCACACCCGACCAACGTGGTGACAAAGCACACATCCAAGCTCCGTTCAACACACCTTGGCGCACTGTAATGGCCGTTGACGACGCTCGCAAAGTTCTCGCGTCACGACTCATATACAACCTCAACGAACCATGCAAGATTGAAGACACCTCATGGATCAAACCGATGAAATTCAACGGTGTTTGGTGGGAAATGATTGCCGGACAAGGCTCTTGGGCCTACACCGACGACTTCTCGTCTGTAAAACTTGACCTCACAGACTACGCC
>CAMWXV010000104.1 GCA_947178305.1 uncultured Porphyromonadaceae bacterium
CCAGGCCGGTGTTTACGTAGTAAGCATCGTCAAGGACGGTAAGGAACTTCGCAGCGTCAAGGTTGTGAACAAGTAAGCGAGAGCTTAATTTCTGAATATATGGCGAGGCGCCCGATCGGGTGCCTCGCTTGTTTTTTTGTGTCATGATTGAAATTGTTTGAGGTAAATAGTGTTGTGTAATCAAAAAAAGTGTATCTTTACCGCAAAATCCTGTACTATACCAATTCTGAAATTATAGAACTGAAAAACAGTATTAACCTAATCAATAACAGATGAAAAAAAGTGTACTTATTATGTCTGCGGCTGCGTTGATGGCTGCAGGTGTTAGCGCACAGCAGCTTCGCCCGGGTTATCTGACCCCCCCGGCTTCGGCAATGCTTCACAAGTATGTGAATGATTGGGAGCCCGGTAAGGAGCTTACCAAAAATTACAAGGACGATGGTAGCACAGAGGCTTGGGAGGACGAGGAGTTCTTCGTGAGCCGTGTGGCGCTGAAGCCTCATTTTGTGAATCTGAACACTCAGATTGACAAAACAATGCCTGAGTCAAGCAACAAGAAACTCTTGTTCTGGGTGCCTATCAATGATGTTCAGGGTGCGAACGGTGAGTGGCTCAACGCATTGCCTAATGCTGTGTATGACTCAGAGGTGTTCTCTACCTGGAGCTATGTGACCCACTATGGTAACTGGACATCTCCTTTTGGTTGGGTTCCCGGTGCGATGGCTGATGCTGCGCACAAGCATGGTGTGCTCGTGAGTGGTGTGGCTTCAATTCCTTGGGCGCATAATGTGTCCGGCTACAGTTCATGGGGCGAATGTGTACAAGGTATGGCCGCTCTTGGTAATTCCAGCGAGGGAATTGATAAAGTGTCAAAATTCTTGCGTTATCACGGTGTGGACGGTCTTGGTTACAACTCCGAGTTCTCGGCAAGCTCATCAATCATGAATGGTTTGATGAAACTTCATGGCGGTATTGTAAAAAGAATGAAGGAGCTCGGTTCTTTGGCTGTTGAGAATCCTTGGTACGGCTTTACATACGATTCTGGTGGTTTCAGTGACGGTAGTGCTATTACCGATCGTTATTACAATACATTCGGTTATGCCAGTGAACCTCGCACCATCTATTTCGCCAACTATAACTGGGACACTTCTTATGGCTTAAGCAGCGCATCCACTGCGGCTCAAGCTACCGGTCGTGACCCTCGTGACATCTATATGGGTATGGACATGCAGGGTGGTATGAAGAGCTACTCTGAATGGAAATCGCATTTGACAATACCCAATTCTATCGGTCTGTGGGGTGCTCACTCTGTGAACTATATTTGGATTAACCGTAACTCTAACGGTAGCTCTGATGCTGCCAAGCAGGCTACTTACCAAAGAGACATAGAATATTGGTTCAACAACGGTAAGCGTAATCCGGCATACAAGATGGAGCCTGTTGCTTCGCTTAAGGCTACTAAGGAATTCCATGGTATGTCTCGTTACATGGAGGCCCGTTCTACTTTGAAATGGGATCTCACTGCTGAGCCTTTCGTGTCTTATTTCAACATCGGTGGCGGTTCTTACTACAACTGGAAAGGACAGCAGGAACGTGTTGCTCCGTGGTATAACCTCGGTGTTCAGGACTATATGCCTACCTGGCGTTTCTGGTTTGCTACCGAATATCTCGGCACTACACCATCAGAGAATATTGATGCCAATATCACTTGGAACGATGCCTATATGGGTGGCTCTTCACTCCGCTTGACAGCCAACAATAAGGAAGCCAGCTATCTGCACTTGTTCAAGACTGAGTTTGATGCCAAGAACAACACCAAGTTCACTATCCGTTACAAGGTTATCAAAGGTAAGGGTGATGTGGAATTGGTATGGTCCAAGCTCGGATCTGAAAGCCAGGAGGCCCAGGGTGCCTACGGTATGTTGTTTGACAAGGATGGTAACACATATTCTTCAAACAAGGCTGACGGCAAGGTGGATTACGATGGAGACTGGCAGTACAAGACACTTACATTGAACTCTCGTAACAAGCTTACAGGTATTATCTCAGCTATAGCGCTTAAGGTTGAGAATGCTGAGGATCTTGAGGTTCTTATCGGTGAAGTCTCACTCACCAACGGTACTTACAGCAAACCTGCCGCTCCTATTGTTACTCGTGCCAAGGTGCTTGCCAACAATTATAAGGGCGTGGACGGTAAGATTTTCTACAAGATGAACAACACCAAGGAACCGGGTGAACCCGTTTACAACCTTGATGTGAAGACTTCTTTGTTCCGTTTGTGGAGCAAGACTGATGCTGATGCTGAACCTAAGTTCCTCGGTACCACCAGCTCATGGGCCGGTATGATTTACTCGGCTCCTTCTCAGGGTGCCACTAAGGTTCAGTTCGGTGTTAGCGCTGTTTCTCTTGACTTCTCTCAGGAGTCTGAGATTTCATGGAGCGAGGAAATGTCTGTTGGTGATTATTCAGCTGTGGAAGATATCAAGGTTTCCAAGAGCCCGTTGACCACCGGTGAGGATTTCTATGTAGAGTTCTTAGACCCCGCTCACGCTCCTGTAGACTGGAAAATCACAGATGAGGGTGGTAACCCTGTGGCTACCGCCAGCAACAGCACTAAAATTGAAGTGCCTAACGGTATCAGTGTGACAGGTGCGTATGATGTATATGCAGGTGATGTGAAGCATGCTTCAGCTATATCCGTATCTGATCCGGGTTCGGGTCGTCAGCCTATCATCGAGAGCCTCACTATCAATGGTAACGAAGCTTCATCCGAGGGCGTTAAGATTGAACCCAATAAGGTTCAGGAGCTTGGCTACACCGGTCGTGATGCCGATGGTATCGGCTCTCGCGGTGTGAGACTCAATGAGCTTGGTTTCGGTACTAAGGTGAGCGATCTCGGTATCGGTACTTATCAGAGCTTCTCTGTTGCGTTCTGGTTGAAAGTGAATGTGTATCCCACAGCTGCTCCCGGTTCACTTCTTTTGATTGAGAACCGTTCCGGTAACTGGCCCAAGAATAACTGGGGTTATTTCTGGAACCGTACTGTAGAGGGCTCACTCCGCAATCCGAAAATTGACGGTGGCTGGGGTAAAGGTCTTGACGGAGCTCCTAACGGCATGCGTCTTTACAGTGACTACGATGCCAATCTCGGTCAGTCAAAATGGAACCATCTTGTATATGTGTTCGAATATAACGATCAGAACAAGATACGTACAAAATTCTATCTTAACGGTGTGCTCCAGACTATTACCAACTGGTTGTGGATAAACAAGGGTACTCGTGAGGGTATGGGTATCACTTCTGACTCAGGCTGGGAGGATATAACTCTTACAGAAGGTTATCAGAGCGCGGCTGCTGGTTACGGTAGCAATGTGACTGAAACTGACTGGTGTACCGAAAACCTCCCATTGGCTCAGACTGACTGGATTAAGGTTGGTGGTGCCGGTCCTAACGGTATGGCTGCCATAGACGGAGTGATTGACGACTTCCAGGTATGGAGCAAGGCTATGACTCAGGAGGATGTGAATCTGTCAAAGAACGGTCTCGGCAATCTTGAGACTCTGCCTGAGGATGTGATTGCATTCTGGGATCTTGAGGATGACACTGACAGCAATTACTATTTCACTTCACGTGGTAAAAAACAGATTAATGCTTATCTGTTCGAGTATGCTGAAACAGAGTTGGAGGGACAAGCCGGTCACAAGCCTGTTAATCCTGAATACAGCGCAGGTTCTCCTTTCGTGCCCGGTAGCGCATACGAGGTTGTTACCTCTCCGAGCTGGACAGCCCGCAAGGGTGTCTTGACTGAAGCCAAGGGTAATGCCAACGAAGGTAGCGTGAAGCTGACCTACGGAGACAACCGCACGGGTGGTGACTACACAGTTACACTTACTCTTGCCAATGCACTTGGTCAGGATCAGAAAGATTATCCTGTGTTCACTGTTGAGCTTGACGCTATCAATGGCGTGGGTGCAGACAATTCCGGAGAGGGTGTTGAGGCTTACACTGTGGGTGAAGCCATGTTTGTAGAGTTTGCCGAAGCCGGTAACTATGCAGTAGAGGTTTACGGTGCCAACGGTATGCTTATGGCTCAGAAGTCACAGCATATGGATGCCGGCCAGAACATGTGCATCAGCCTTGGTTCAAAAGGTGTGTACATTGTACGTGTGATGCGCGATGGTGCTCTTGCCCGCACTATCAAGGTTGTTCGCAAATAAAGCTTACCATAGCTCGCTATAAAGGCAGGCGCCTCCGGAAGGGGGCGCCTGCTATGTTTTATGTTAAAATTGAAGTTGTGGTGAGCTGTTTGTTGCTTTAGAGGTGCGTATGTGTTGACTAATTCATGAAAAAAGTGTACCTTTACCGCAAAATACTGTATAATACCAATATTGAGCCTAAAATATTATTAACCTAATCAATAACAGATGAAAAAAAGTGTACTTTTTCTGTCTGCGGCTGCGTTGATGGCTGCAGGCGTTAGCGCACAGCAGCTTCGTCCGGGTTATCTGACCCCGCCCAGCTCGTCGATGCTTCACAAGTATGTGAACGATTGGGAGCCCGGCAAGGAGCTTACCACCAATTACAATGGAAATGGTGAGGCTGAGGCATGGGAGGACGAGGAGTTCTTCGTGAGCCGTGTGGCGCTGAAACCTTATTTTGTGAATCTGAACACTCAGATTGACAAAACCAAACCCGATTCAGAGAACAAGAGATTGCTGTTCTGGGTGCCTATCAATGACAATACCGGTGCCAACAAAGAGTGGCTCAACGCATTGCCTAATGCTGTGTATGACTCAGAGGTGTTCTCTACCTGGAGCTATGTGACCCACTATGGTAACTGGACATCTCCTTTTGGTTGGGTTCCCGGTGCGATGGCTGATGCTGCGCACAAGCATGGTGTGCTCGTGAGTGGTGTGGCTTCAATTCCTTGGGCGCATAATGTGTCCGGCTACAGTTCATGGGGCGAATGTGTACAAGGTATGGCCGCTCTTGGTAATTCCAGCGAGGGAATTGATAAAGTGTCAAAATTCTTGCGTTATCACGGTGTGGACGGTCTTGGTTACAACTCCGAGTTCTCGGCAAGCTCATCAATCATGAATGGTTTGATGAAACTTCATGGCGGTATTGTAAAAAGAATGAAGGAGCTCGGTTCTTTGGCTGTTGAGAATCCTTGGTACGGCTTTACATACGATTCTGGTGGTTTCAGTGACGGTAGTGCTATTACCGATCGTTATTACAATACATTCGGTTATGCCAGTGAACCTCGCACCATCTATTTCGCCAACTATAACTGGGACACTTCTTATGGCTTAAGCAGCGCATCCACTGCGGCTCAAGCTACCGGTCGTGACCCTCGTGACATCTATATGGGTATGGACATGCAGGGTGGTATGAAGAGCTACTCTGAATGGAAATCGCATTTGACAATACCCAATTCTATCGGTCTGTGGGGTGCTCACTCTGTGAACTATATTTGGATTAACCGTAACTCTAACGGTAGCTCTGATGCTGCCAAGCAGGCTACTTACCAAAGAGACATAGAATATTGGTTCAACAACGGTAAGCGTAATCCGGCATACAAGATGGAGCCTGTTGCTTCGCTTAAGGCTACTAAGGAATTCCATGGTATGTCTCGTTACATGGAGGCCCGTTCTACTTTGAAATGGGATCTCACTGCTGAGCCTTTCGTGTCTTATTTCAACATCGGTGGCGGTTCTTACTACAACTGGAAAGGACAGCAGGAACGTGTTGCTCCGTGGTATAACCTCGGTGTTCAGGACTATATGCCTACCTGGCGTTTCTGGTTTGCTACCGAATATCTCGGCACTACACCATCAGAGAATATTGATGCCAATATCACTTGGAACGATGCCTATATGGGTGGCTCTTCACTCCGCTTGACAGCCAACAATAAGGAAGCCAGCTATCTGCACTTGTTCAAGACTGAGTTTGATGCCAAGAACAACACCAAGTTCACTATCCGTTACAAGGTTATCAAAGGTAAGGGTGATGTGGAATTGGTATGGTCCAAGCTCGGATCTGAAAGCCAGGAGGCCCAGGGTGCCTACGGTATGTTGTTTGACAAGGATGGTAACACATATTCTTCAAACAAGGCTGACGGCAAGGTGGATTACGATGGAGACTGGCAGTACAAGACACTTACATTGAACTCTCGTAACAAGCTTACAGGTATTATCTCAGCTATAGCGCTTAAGGTTGAGAATGCTGAGGATCTTGAGGTTCTTATCGGTGAAGTCTCACTCACCAACGGTACTTACAGCAAACCTGCCGCTCCTATTGTTACTCGTGCCAAGGTGCTTGCCAACAATTATAAGGGCGTGGACGGTAAGATTTTCTACAAGATGAACAACACCAAGGAACCGGGTGAACCCGTTT
>CAMWXV010000105.1 GCA_947178305.1 uncultured Porphyromonadaceae bacterium
GGTGCCGAAGGTCTCAACATCGCTTTCCTGCACCCCAAAAGCACTTGCGGCACTTTAGTGGAACTCTGCGAAGACCCTAACAAAAAATAATCTCTATTCCTCTTTCATCTACCACAAAAAACATCAATTAATTACATAATGAGCAATCAGCTTGAAAAAGTGCAGGAACTTATTGCCCTGCGCGCAGAAGCCCGCCTCGGAGGCGGTGAAAAAGCCATCCAAAAACAGCACGAACGCGGCAAATACACCGCACGCGAACGCATCGCACAGCTGCTTGACGAAGGTTCATTTGAAGAAATAGACATGTTTGTGCGCCACCGTTGCTACAACTTTGGTCAAGAAAAGAAAAGCTACCTTGGTGATGGCGTAGTTACAGGATACGGCACAATTGAAGGCCGCCTTGTATACGTATTCGCACAAGACTTCACCGTGTTTGGTGGATCTCTGAGCGAAACCATGGCTCAAAAAATATGCAAAATCATGGATATGGCCATGAAGATGGGCGCTCCGGTTATCGGTCTTAACGACTCAGGTGGCGCACGTATCCAGGAAGGCATAAACGCATTGGCCGGTTATGCCGAAATTTTCCAGCGCAACATACTTGCCTCCGGTGTTATTCCCCAGATCAGCGCCATCCTCGGCCCCTGCGCCGGCGGTGCCGTATACTCTCCCGCACTTACCGACTTCACCATCATGACCAAAGGCATATCCTACATGTTCCTCACCGGTCCAAAAGTGGTGAAAACAGTTACAGGCGAAGACGTGACACAAGATGCCCTTGGCGGAGCCGAAGTTCACTCATCCAAGAGCGGTGTGGCTCACTTTGCCGCCGAAGATGGCGAAGAATGCCTCAAAATCATCCGCAAACTCTTCAGCTACATACCTCAAAACAACCTTGAAGAGCCACCGTTGGCACCATGCAACGACCCCATTGACCGTCTTGAAGATGCCCTCAACGACATCATCCCCGACTCCGCTACTCGTCCCTACGACATGTACGAGGTGATCGGAGCCATCATTGACAATGGCGAGTTCCTTGAAATCCAGCGCAACTACGCCAAGAACATAATCGTTGGTTTCGCACGCTTCAACGGTCAGGCAGTAGGTATCGTGGCCAACCAGCCCAAATACCTTGCAGGAGTTCTTGACAGCAACGCATCCCGCAAAGGTGCCCGCTTCGTGCGTTTCTGCGACGCATTCAACATTCCTTTGGTGACTCTCGTTGACGTACCCGGATTCCTCCCCGGTACAGGACAGGAATACAACGGCGTTATTCTCCACGGAGCAAAACTCCTCTACGCCTACGGTGAAGCCACAGTGCCCAAAGTAACAGTAACACTCCGCAAGAGCTACGGAGGAAGCCACATCGTGATGAGCTGCAAACAACTCCGCGGCGACATGAACTACGCTTGGCCTACTGCCGAAATCGCAGTTATGGGTGGAGCCGGTGCCGTAGAAGTGCTTTACGCCAAAGAAGCAAAAGCATCCGACGATCCTCAAAAAGTGCTTAAGGAGAAAGAAGAAGAGTACAACAAACTTTTCTGCAACCCCTACAACGCCGCACGCTACGGCTACATTGACGACGTCATTGAGCCTCGCAACACCCGCTTCCGCGTGATACGCGCTCTCCAGCAGCTCGCCACCAAGAAGCTCACCAACCCTGCCAAGAAACATGGCAACATACCTCTGTAATCACCCATTGACTTCACTTCACTAAAGAGTAACTACATGAAAAAGTATCTCATAATGCTCCTGGTGCTTGTGATGGCAGCGGCCAATGCTCAGGCCCAAGGCCGCAAATCGCTGCGCATCAACGAGGTGATGGTGCAGAACGACTCCGGATATGTGGACGACTACGGTCGCTATTCCGCATGGATAGAGTTGTTTAACTCCAACTTTGCCCCGGTTGAAATCTCAAGCATTTTTATTAGCAACGACCCCGAAAATGTCAAGAAATACCCCGTGCCACTGGGCGATGTGCTCACCCGCATACCCAAACGCCAGCACGTTATTTTCTGGGCCGACGGAAACCCCTCTCGTGGCACATTCCATACCAACATCACTTTCACTCCCGGTCAGGAAAACTGGATTGGTATATTTGATGCCGACGGCTCACTGATTGACGAAATCACCATTCCGGCCAACCTGCTCCCCGGACAGTCCTACGCACGTAAAATTGACGGCGAAGGCGCCATAGGCGACCCCGAAGCATGGGAAATACGCACCGGAGAGATGGGCAACACCGTAACTCCTTCAAGCGCAAACGTGCTCCGCGAAACCAACAAGAAAGTGGAAATGTTTGCCGAACAGGACGAAAACGGCTTTGGTATGGCAGTAATAGCCATGTGCATAGTGTTCAGCGCACTCTTGCTGCTTAGCGTATGCTTCTACATCATCAGCAAAATCGGAGCAAAAGTAACACGACGCAACAAAGCTGCCTCTCATGGCATTGACCTCAAAGAGGTAGAGAAATCCGACAGACCAAATCACGACACCGGCGAAGAAATCGCCGCTATCGCAATGGCTCTTCACGACCATCTTGATGCCCACGACCGCGAAAACACCGTGCTCACCATAAATAAGGTGAAACGCGCATACTCGCCGTGGAACTCCAAAATCTACAACATGCGCGACATGCCTCGCCATTAAATTTCTCACTCACAAATTCAACATTCCAATGAAAGAATATAAATATAAAATCAACGGCAACTCCTACAAAGTAGCCATTGGCGACATCAACAACAATGTGGCGCAAGTGGAGGTCAACGGTATTCCATACAAAGTGGAACTTGATTCCGACAAAAAGCCCGTCAATGTAGTCAACGCTCCGCGTCCTTCAGCCGCACCACGCACAGAATCCGGAGCCAAAGTAATCACCAAACCCGCATCTACCGGTGCAGGATACCAGGTGAAAGCACCCCTCCCTGGCACCATACTCTCCATTGCCGTAAAAGTGGGCGACACGGTCAAGGCTTCCGACACTGTTGCTGTTCTTGAAGCCATGAAGATGGAAAACGCCATCCATGCCGGACGCGACGGTAAAGTCACCGCCATTGCAGCCAACCCCGGAGACGCCGTGCTTGAAGGTGCCGTAATCCTAAGCATAGAATGCTAATACAGTGGCATAGTCCATTAAGTGTTTCACCTAACATCAGTTAATACTATGTCATTTGGCGAATTTTTAACCTCCAACCTCACTGAGTTCTGGCAACTCACAGGTTTCTACAATGCCACCTGGCAGCACTTCGTGATGATCGCAGTAGGTTTGTTCTTCATATGGCTTGCCATCAAGAAAGACTTCGAGCCGATGCTCCTTGTGCCAATAGGTTTCGGTATTCTCATCGGTAACATCCCTTTCAACACCGAAGCCGGTTTGGAAATAGGCATATATGAGCAAGGTTCAGTGCTCAATATCCTGTACAACGGTGTAAGTGCCGGATGGTATCCTCCATTGATCTTCCTCGGCATAGGTGCCATGACCGACTTCTCCGCACTCATTGCCAACCCCAAGTTGATGCTCATCGGAGCATCCGCACAGTTCGGTATATTCGGAGCATACATGGTAGCCCTTTTGCTGGGATTCGCTCCCGACCAGGCCGGTGCCATAGCCATAATCGGTGGTGCCGACGGTCCCACAGCCATATTCCTGTCATCAAAACTCGCCCCCAACCTCATGGGTGCCATTGCAGTTTCAGCCTACTCCTACATGGCTCTCGTACCGGTTATACAGCCACCCATCATGCGTCTGTTCACCACTAAAAAAGAGCGTCTCATCAAGATGAAACCCGCACGAGCCGTGACCCAGAACGAGAAGATAATCTTCCCCATCGTCGGTCTCCTGCTCACCTGCTTTGTAGTGCCATCCGGCATTCCATTGCTCGGCATGCTCTTCTTTGGCAACCTGTTGCGCGAATGCGGAGTTACCACACGTTTGGCCAAGACAGCCTCCAATGCCCTCACCGACATTGTGACAATCCTACTTGGCATGACAGTGGGAGCATCCACACAGGCTTCCGAGTTCCTCACCACCGAAACCATCGGTATATTCGCACTCGGTTTCATGGCCTTCATCATCGCCTCCACATCCGGAGTATTGTTTGTGAAGTTGTTCAACCTGTTCTTGCCCAAGTCCAAGAAAATCAATCCGCTCATTGGCAACGCCGGCGTTTCGGCAGTGCCCATGTCCGCACGTATTTCCAACAACCTTGGTCTTGAATACGATCCGTCCAACTATCTGTTGATGCACGCCATGGGCCCCAACGTAGCCGGTGTTATCGGCTCTGCCGTTGCCGCAGGCGTTCTCCTCGGATTCCTTGCTTAATATCACATTCCATAGCGCGGCGGCAGAAAAAATCTGTCGCCGCGTTTATTTTTATCAAAAAAAACAAGAACAATATACCCGCCACAAGCGTTCTTCCTATACCAATTGAAATAACAGACCATTATCCAACCTTAGTCATGATTAGCAACAAAGCAATACAAGAATTGTACAGCCGATTCCCGAAACGCCCCGCATCTCCCGACGAACTTGACATAGACCTGATGTTCATCCACCTCATGGACAACCATGACTTCTATATAGACGACGACGGCAACCTTGTCATCAACAGCATCACATCCACATCACCATTTCACACCATCCCACTGATACACATACATAAAATAGTGGAGTTTGAGGACAAGATAGCCCTTGTGCTACACTCATCCATAATATTCCTTGACAAACATGACTCTCAGGTACACGTACACATACGCACCCAAAAGCCATCATTCTTGGACAAACTCAGATACAGAAACGACGATTAAGTCTCTTTATCCCTCATTGACTCCGGCTATTTATAACTAACCTTATTCTCATCCCATTTATCCTTAGCCGTATTGGCAGCCTTCGGATACCCCACCGGAATCATAGCAAAAGGCACCACACTGTCCGGCAGTTCAAGCAACTCTTTTACCTTAGCCATACGCTCACTACGCGGATACACCGCACATGTCACAGATCCGAGCCCCATGGCATGAGCTGCAATATTGACATTCTGCGCCATAGCCGAACAATCGGCCACCCAGTATCCGTCACCTTCGCCCTGATATGTTTCACCGGGCACACCACAGACAACAATAGCCAGCGGAGCATCGCCCACAGGTTTAAGATTGCGGAACGCACCGGCCACACTGTCCTTGATCTCATCATCAACCAGCACAGTCATGCGCCATGGCTGCTTGTTCCCTATACTGTGAGCCGCCATTCCCGCACGAAGCAACACCTGCACCATTGAATCCGTCGGAACCGCCTCCGTAAACCGGCGCACACTGGCACGTGTCATTATATCCTCAATAGTTTCATCACCGTTCACATCCGACACATCAGCCTTAACAACACTCTCCACATATGCAAGACGCGCACTGACACACACCAGCCCCGCTGCAAGAAACAGAGTGAGCCACATAGAACTCTTCATATCATTCTATATTAAACATTTGTTGACTCTATATTTTGACTCAAGCGTAGCAAAGTGCCAGTAGGGCACAAAAAACGGCAATAAGGACGAGGCACCACCACCGACAGCAGCACCACTACCACACCGGCCACAATCATCCACACTGGAGCGCTCCCAACCACAAACGCACTAAACAGCTCGTAGTCAATCCAGCTCACCCACACACCGAGCCACATGCACATCAACAGTGCGCACCATACCATCCGGCGCACCCAAGAGAGCACAGTTGCGGTTCTACGCCCTATATGTAATTTATAGGGACTACACTTTCCGGCCAAATCCTGAAGCGACCCCAAAGGACACACCCACGCACAATAATGACCACTGCGCCCTAACTGAGGATACAAAAATGCCACAACCAGCATCACCACCCCGGTCAAAGCCGCCATGGAATGAACACCATTGCTCATAAAATTCAGCAGCATAGTATAATTCACAAAAGTTCCGGTCCAAAATCCGAGCACAGCAACATTCAGCAGCTCCTGCACCGCGCGATACCTTTGACTCTTCACCTTAAGAGGCACCACAGCCGCCATAAGAACCACCAATAAAGCAGCCACCCACGCCACGTTCCACTCCATATCCCCTCGTTGTGACACCTCATGCTGATTCACGACATAACCAACACCCGCCCGCACATTTTCTATTACAGCACGTGATGAATAAGTAGCCCCGGTCACACCGTCAACAGACATAGTCAGCGCTCTGTCCACACTCACACCGTTCCAACTCTTCAGCAAACCGGCCTCCACCACCCTGTTCCAGAACCCGGGTG
>CAMWXV010000106.1 GCA_947178305.1 uncultured Porphyromonadaceae bacterium
CGGTGGAGCCGGATTGCTTAGCATCGCTGTATTTTTTGTCATTTTAGTGCTCGGGCTTGTTTATGCCTGGCGGAAAGGAGCCCTTGAATGGAAGTAACTACCAAGAGCATGCCATATGATGCATGGAAAGACAACGAGTATATTGAAAGTCTCGTAAAAGAGCTTAAGGACAACGGCACAAACGTGATTGTCGGCAGTCTTGACAAGTTGATCAATTGGGGTAGAAGTAACTCTATCTGGCCTCTTACATTCGCTACCAGCTGCTGCGGTATTGAATTCGTGTCGCTTGGTGCGGCTCGTTATGACATGGCTCGTTTCGGTTGGGAGGTGGCGCGTTCGTCGCCTCGTCAGGCCGACTTCATCATGGTGGCCGGTACGATTGTGCATCGTATGGCTCCCGTGCTTCGTCGTCTTTACGATCAGCTTGCCGAACCTAAATATGTGATAGCTTGTGGCGCTTGTGCTGTGAGCGGAGGCCCATTCAAGAAATCTTATCACGTGGTGATGGGTTGTGACCAGATTGTGCCTGTGGATGTTTATCTTCCCGGCTGTCCTCCTCGTCCCGAAGCCATGATTTACTCTATTATGCAGCTTTCCCGCAAAATTAAGGTTGAGCGTTTCTTCGGAGGCGTGAATCGTAGAGAAAAGATGCAAAAAGAGTTTTTGGAGTCACATCCTATTGAAGGTGTGAACGATGTGAAATGATGGCTTGAGTCACTTCTCTTTTTTTATTAACTCAGCAAAAGAATTTCAAATATCATGGCCGACTTTCAGCAAACCATTGCTAAATTGTTTCCCGAAGCCACTTTTGAGCAGGCCGACACTCTTATGGTGAATATTGCCGATGCTCAGTGGCATTCGCTTGCCAAGCAGCTTAAAGAGAATCCCCAACTGGGCTTCGACTACCTTATAACCATTGTGGGTATGGACTGGAAAGAGTCGATGGGGTGTGTATACTATCTTCAGAACAAGCATAATGATGTGATTTCTGTTAAGGTGACCACTACCGATCGCGAAAACCCCATGCTTCACTCTGTGGCCGATCTTTGGGCCATTGCCGGTATTTATGAACGTGAAGTTTATGACTTCTTCGGTATTGTGTTCATCGGTAACCCCGATATGCGTCGCTTGTTCCTGAGCATTGACTGGAAAGGTTTCCCCTTGCGCAAGGACTATGATGAGAATCCTGACATCAACCCTGTGCCCACCGATAATGAGCGTCAGAGTGATTTCACATATACCTATGTTGAAACCCCTGATGGTAAGGTGGAGAAAAAAGAGGTGCGTGTGTTTGAACCGGAAGATTTTGTGGTCAATATAGGCCCGCAGCATCCGGCTACCCACGGTGTGCTCCGTTTCCGCACTGCCGTTGACGGTGAAACTATCAAGAAGATTGATGTTTATATGGGATATATCCATCGCGGTGTGGAGAAGATATGCGAAAAGGACACATACCCTCAGACACTCCATTTCATGGATCGTCTGGACTACTTCTCGGCTCATCCTTATCACCATGGTCTTTGTATGACCATAGAGGAAGCAGCCGGTATTGAAGTACCACGCCGCGCCCAGGTAATTCGTGTCATTATGGACGAATTGTCGCGTATCGCCAGCCACTGTCTCTTTATGGGTACATTCTGTATGGACCTTGGAGCTACCACAATGTTGTTCTACACATTGCGTGTGCGTGAGCAGATTCTTGACATAATGGATCGTACATGCGGTGCCCGTATGACATTCAACTATGAATGCATCGGTGGCGTTATGCAGGATATCCATGCCGATTTTGTGAAAGATGTTCATGCTCTTTTGGATGTGCTTCCTGCTAACATCAAGGAATATAATAAAGTGTTCACCGGTAATGTGATTGCCAAGAACCGTATGGAAGGTGTTGGCGTGCTCACTCGTGAAAACGCTATCAATTGGTCTGTGACAGGACCTTCAGGCCGTGCTTCCGGATGGTCGTGCGATGTGCGCAAAACACATCCTTATAGCATTTATTCCGAATTGGAGTTTGATGAGGTGATACATACCGAAGGTGACTCCATGGCTCGTTTCAAGGTGCGTCTTGAGGAGATTGAGCAGAGCGCCCGTATAATTGCTCAGCTCATAGACAATATTCCTGATGGCGACTATTGCGCCAAGGTGCCTAAAGTTATCAAGCTGCCTGTAGGCCACTGGTTCCGCATGGTTGAGGGTTGTCGTGGCGTGTTCGGTGTGTATTTGGAGAGCGATGGCTCTACAATGCCTTACCGCTTGAAGCTCGTGACTCCAAGTTTGCCTGCCGCTGCTGTGGTTAATCACCTTACAGCCGGCAGCAAAATTGCTGACTTGATCACCATTGGTGGTTCGCTTGACTATATTGTGCCGGATATGGACAGATAATGTTCAGGCTCTTGAATAGATAATAAACCAATAACGCATAGATAACCTCAATTATGTATGATTTTTCATTAATACCTGAAGCGATACACGCATTTCTGTTGTCGTTTTTGCCAAATTGGGCGGCAGTTACTGTGGAGTGTGTGCTTATAGGCGTGGTGCTTCTGCTTCTGTATTCAGTGCTGGCACTTTTCTATATTCTGTATGAGCGTAAGATTTGCGCTTATTTCCAATGTCGTCTCGGCCCGAACCGCGTTGGTCCCTGGGGATTGTTGCAGAGCGTGGCCGATATGTTCAAAATCCTTATCAAGGAGTTGATATCGCTTAAATATACCGACAAATTTCTTTTTGCGCTCGCACCTTATTTGGTGATACTTGCATCCATGCTCACATTTGCCGTGATGCCTTGGGGTAACGGTTTGCAGATTTTGGATTTCAACATCGGTATTTTCTTCTTGTTGGCAGTTTCGTCAATAGGAGTGCTTGGTATTCTGCTTGCAGGATGGTCGTCAAACAATAAGTTCACTCTTATCGGTGCAATGCGTTCCGGTGCGCAGATGGTCAGCTACGAGTTGTCAATAGGTCTGTCTGTGCTTACAATGGTAGCTTTTGCCGGAACAATGTCTGTAACAGAAATCGTTCATGCTCAGGAAAACGCATGGTTCATTTTTTCAGCTCATGTTCCTGCAGTCATCGCATTTGTGATTTATATGATTGCCGGTACTGCTGAGACCAACCGTGGCCCGTTTGACCTTCCTGAAGCCGAGAGTGAGTTGACCGCCGGTTATCACACTGAGTACTCCGGTATTCACTTCGGATTTTTCTATTTGGCTGAGTACTTGAATCTCTTTGTTGTTTCAGGTGTGGCTGCCTTGTTGTTCTTTGGCGGTTGGATGCCTTTGCACATTCCCGGATGGGAGAGCTTCAATCATATCATGGATTACATTCCATCTGTGGTTTGGTTCCTTGGCAAGGCTTTTGTATTGTCGTTCATCATCATTTGGTTCAAGTGGACATTCCCCCGTTTACGTATTGACCAGATTCTGACTCTTGAGTGGAAATATCTGCTCCCGATCAATTTGGTTAACCTGGTTTTGATGGTGCTGATAATTGTTTACGAATTACATCTCTAATCTATATCTCCGCAAAATTTTACTCACACTATGAGCGATAAATATGGAAAAGTGGCGCAAGTGATCGGCCCTGTAGTCGATGTGTCTTTTGAGGGTGAAGGCAATGAGTTGCCCCCTATATACACTGCGCTTAAAATTGACCGCCCCGACGGCTCTATGTTGATTCTTGAAGTGGAGCAGCATATTGGTGAAAACACTGTGCGCTGTGTGGCCATGGAAAGTACTGACGGTTTGCAGCGCGGTGTGCGTGTGGACAATCTTGAGCGTCCTATTGCTGTGCCTACCGGAGATCAGGTTAAGGGTCGTTTGCTGAATGTGGTCGGCGAGGCTATTGACCGCTTGCCGGAGCTTAAGCGCGATGATTTGCGTCCTATTCACCAACCTGCTCCCGCTTTTGATGAACTCACCATTGGTACTGAGATTCTTTATACCGGTATCAAGGTTATTGACTTGCTTGAACCTTACAGCAAGGGTGGTAAAATCGGTTTGTTCGGTGGTGCCGGTGTGGGTAAAACGGTGCTTATCATGGAGCTTATCAATAATATTGCCAAAGGTCACAACGGATTCTCTGTGTTCACCGGTGTAGGTGAACGTACTCGTGAGGGTAACGACCTTCTCCGAGAAATGATTGAGAGTGGTGTGATGAAATACGGCGATAAGTTCCGTGAGGGTATGGATAAGGGCGAGTGGAATCTGGCCGATGTGGATATGAAGCAGGTCAGTGAATCTCAGGCAACCCTTGTATTTGGTCAGATGAACGAACCGCCGGGTGCTCGTTTGCGTGTGGCTTTGTCCGGTCTTACCGTGGCTGAGCAGTTCCGCGATCAGGATGGCGGCGGTAAGGAGATTCTTCTCTTTATTGACAACATATTCCGTTTCACGCAGGCGGGTAGTGAGGTGTCTGCGCTTTTGGGTCGTATGCCATCTGCTGTGGGTTATCAACCTACGCTTGCTTCTGAGATGGGTAAGTTGCAGGAACGTATCACTTCTACAAAAAATGGTTCTATCACTTCTGTGCAGGCTATTTATGTGCCGGCTGATGACTTGACTGACCCGGCACCGGCCACTACGTTCAACTTCTTGGATGCAACCACAGTGTTGAGCCGTAAGATTGCAGAGTTGGGTATATACCCTGCTGTGGATCCGTTGGAATCCACATCCCGTATCCTTGACCCCAATATCATTGGTGAGGAACATTACAATGTGGCTCAGGCAGTGAAGCAATTGTTGCAGAAATACAATGAACTTCAAGACATCATAGCTATTCTTGGTGTTGATGAACTCAGCGATGAAGATAAGCTTGTGGTGTCACGTGCACGCCGTGCGCAGCGATTCTTGTCGCAGCCGTTCTTTGTGGCCGAGCAGTTTACCGGCCTACCTGGTGTAATGGTGCCCTTGAGCGAAACGATCCGTGGCTTCAAGATGATTCTTTCCGGTGAAATGGATGAGTATCCTGAGCAGGCGTTCCTCAATGTCGGAACTATTGACGATGCTATCGCCAAGGGTAAAAAGATGCTTGAAGAAGCCGGTGTATCTACTTCCAGCAATGTAAAAAACTAACGCATGACACTTAAAATTATATCGGCAGAGGATATCCTCTTTGAAGGCGAAGTGAGCCTTGTGAGCCTGCCCGGAACCAACGGCAGATTCACTGTGCTTCACAATCATGCTTCATTGGTATCCACATTGGAGCCTGGCAATGTGCGCTATGTGTACAATGGTGAGGCTGCTGAGATTCCTGTGAGCGGAGGGCTTGTCGATGTGGACAATAATGTGGTGTCGGTGTGCATATATTGAATATAATATGAAAACTACCATTCTCACTTTGCTGATGATTGTTTCGGCGCTATTGGTTCCAGTGCAGGTAGCTGCGTCCGGACATGGCGAAGAGAAGGCTCTTGATCCCAAGGAAATCATATTTGAGCACCTTGGAGACGGCTACGGCTGGGAGGTGCCTTTCAATCATCACAAACGTATGCCGCTGCCTGTGATTTTATTTGGTAAAGATGGAGTTCACTGCTTCATGTCGTCAAAAATCACGGACGGTCAGGAATATAAGGATGGCGATGCCGTGTTTAAGATAGCCGGACATGACAGCGAGTATAAGGGCAAGGTGGTGCAAGTGATGCCTGATGGCTCGGAGTACCGTCCTTATGACATATCAATCACTAAAAACGTATGTGGCTTGTTTATAGCTGTGATTTTGGTGATATGGAGTGTCTTGTCTGTGGCTCGTTGGCATAAACGAATGGGACACAAGGCTCCACGTAAAATGTTGGGCATTATAGAAAGCTTGATTTCGTTTATATACGATGGAGTTATCAAGCCTACATTGAAAGACCGTTCGGCTAAATTTGCGCCATATTTACTTACGGTGTTTTTCTTGATACTGTATCTCAACTTGTTGGGTCTGATTGTTGTGTTTCCGGGTGGAGCGAATCTCACCGGCAACATAGCCGTGACTTTGGTGCTTTCAATATTCACTTTCTTGGCGACAAACCTGTTTGGCACCAAGCATTATTGGAAAGAGATATTGTGGCCTGATGTACCACTGTGGCTTAAATTTCCGTTGCCTATCATGCCGGTTATTGAGATATTCGGTATGTTTACAAAGCCTGCATCCTTGACCTGTCACTTATACACCTCTCCGAGCCCACGAGACGGACTCCTATATCGTATGCAGTCTTCTGCTT
>CAMWXV010000107.1 GCA_947178305.1 uncultured Porphyromonadaceae bacterium
ACAAACACCGGAACGCGAAATTGCATGAACCCTTTGTCTTTTTGGAGTTTGAATACAAAATCACTCGGTATGGCTATATCCACACTGTCTTTATGATTTCTCAGCACTGTTACCTTATCGGCATCTATCATTTTATATATAAAGCTGTTGTCAGCGCTTGACAACGGTTTGCCATCGGCCATCAAAGGAATGTCTCCGTTGCGAAATCCTATGGCTTGAGCCTCGGGCGCAAACTCCATTCCCTCATACGCCTTGTCAAGCGGCACATACTTATTGCCCCAACAGAATGCGATACCGGAATATATAACGATGGCAAGGATGAAATTGAATATCACGCCACCAAGCATCACCAGCAAACGCTGATAGGCCGGTTTGGAGCGAAATTCCCAAGGTTCGGCCTGTTTGGCCAGCTGCTCCTTGTCCATAGACTCGTCAATCATTCCTGCAATCTTCACGTATCCGCCCAGAGGCACCCATCCTATACCGTATTCAGTATCACGCCATGACGCTTTGGGATTACCATTTTTGTCCAGTTTCGGCGCTTTTTTCTTTGGATGCCATTTTACCAACGAGAACCACGGATTAAAGAACAAGTAAAATTTCTCCACTTTTATGCCAAAAGTCCGAGCTATGATATAATGACCAAACTCATGGATTATCACCAGCATGGCCAATGACACCACAAGTTGAAAAGCCTTAATGAAAAATGATTCCATATTTGTGCGCTATTTTATAAAGTGTTGATATATTCCGATGCCACGCGACGAGCTTCGGTGTTATAATTCACATAATCTTCATACTCCGGCTCTGCTGCAAACGGCATATGCCCGAGTGTATGCTCTATAATGTCATAGATATGACGGAACTTTATCCGCTCACCCAAAAAAGCGGCCACAGCCACTTCATTGGCGGCATTCACCACACAGGCTGTGGTACCGCCATCGTTCAACGCACGATGTGCAAATCCAAGACACGGGAAACGCTCATAATCCGGTTTTTCAAATGTCAGTTCCGCATAATCGGCCAATGTCATCACACGTTCCGAGGCTTTCAAGCGCACTGTTTCACCGAGAGCATAACGAATGGGCAGATGCATATCCGGCAATCCAAGCTGAGCCTTAACCGCACCATCGCAAAACTGCACCATAGAATGGATTATCGACTGCGGATGAACCACGGCCTCTATGCGGTCGGCAGGTATGTCAAAGAGCCATCGTGCCTCAATTATCTCAAACGCCTTGTTGAGCATAGTGGCACTGTCTATGGTAATCTTCGCGCCCATGTTCCAATTTGGGTGACGAAGAGCGTCATGCACGGTGACATTCTGTAGCTCCGCAGCCGAACGAGTGCGAAACGGCCCTCCAGATGCTGTGATTATAAGTTTTGACACGCTTTCCTGATTCTCTCCGACCATGCACTGATATATAGCGGAATGCTCCGAATCCACAGGCAACATCTTTATTCCATGCTCACGTACCATTCGCGATATCATCTCTCCGGCCACAACAAGAGTCTCCTTGTTGGCCAAAGCAATATCCTTCCCATGCTGTATGGCTCGCATTGTCGGAGCCAAACCGCTATAACCCACCGTGGCGGTCAAAACGGTGGAAAAGTCATCCCGCTCCATTGAATCAGACAATGCGTCAGCTCCGCAAGCAGTGGCTATACCAAGCGGCTCAAGCTCATCACGAAGGTACGAATACTTGGATTGATCAGCTATAATAGCCATAGACGGGCGAAATCTGCGGCATTGCTCCACAAGCTTATCCACATTGCTTCCAGCGGCCAGCAACCGTGCTCTGAAAAGATGAGGATATTCCGCTATTATATCCAACGCCTGCGTACCTATACTTCCGGTACTGCCAAGCACTGCTATGTTTTTTGGTGACATACAGACAGTCTATCTACAATAATTATATATGTGCAAAGATACTGCTTTTTTACCGACACTCAACACCGACTGCACCATATACGTATAAAAAGCCAACATTTTTAGGATTTATCACGTTTGTTTGAAACTTTTCCAAAACACAATATGTTATAAAATCAAAACAAACCTGGCTTTGACAAACCGTTGTTCACAGCCAAAACATAATATTACTCAAAATACTCAAACAAATACAATTTTCACTTTAAATTCACACGAGAATGAAAATCACTCAACTTTTAGCAATTGCAGGTTGCGGAGGCATGCTGTTTGGTACTTGTCCCGCTAAAGCACAGGAAACAATAATGGTAGAAGAAACCGTGGTTGAAACCATCCAGCCAATGGAATGTAAAGATCATTACAGCTCATCATGGCGCGACAACTGGTTTATACAGGCCGGCGCAGGTGTGCAAACACCTTTCGTAGAAAACTATCTTGAAAACGGCGACGCAAGCCACCATATAACAGCTGTTTACAATCTGGGATTCGGCCATTGGTTCAGCCCATATCTCGGATTCCGTTTCAGCGGATATTACGGTAAATTACATTATGACTACAAAGTGATGAACTCCGCTCAGATGGGCAACCTCAATTTTGACCTTATGTGGGATATGACCTCATCCTGCTGCGGAGTAAACCCAAACCGCGTGTTCTCATTCATTCCCTTCATAGGTGTGGGTGGCACATACACGTGGGATTTCAAAGGCGTGGAACCGTCAATTCGTGCTCATGACCAACGCTATTACAAGCGCCACGAATGGACTCTGCCAGTATCTGTCGGCTTCCAGATACGATTGCGCCTGTGCAAATACGTTGACTTCTTTGCTGAAGCACGCGCACAGTTCCTTGGCGACAACTTCAACAATATTGTCAACGGTGCACCGATTGAATCAAACATAATGGCCACAGGCGGCCTCAGCTTCAACATAGGCGAGCGCAAATTCACCAAATATAATCCATGCGACTACCTCGGTTATGTAAACAATCTCAACAACCAGGTAAACGATCTGCGCGGACAGCTGGCTTCCACCGCTGTGGCCCTTGCCGCGGCGGAAGCACAACTCCCCTGCCCCGAGATAGTGCAACAGGAAGTGATCGTGGAACAAAGTCCGATGCTGTCAACAGTGAGATTCAAAATCAACTCGGCCACAATTTCCGAGGAAGAGATGGTCAATGTGTACAATGTGGCTCAATATCTCAAGGCGAATCCCGATGTGAAAGTGTTGGTTGACGGCTACGCCGACAAAGACACAGGCTCTTCGGAATACAACATGGCACTCTCGCAACGTCGCGCCAATGCCGTTGTAGATCTCCTGACCAACACATACGGCATCAATCCCGACCGCGTGAAGGCTACCGCGTCCGGCAGTGATAAGCAACCATACGAAACTAACAACTGGAACCGTATAGTGATATTTTCACAACAGTAACAACACACATCAGAATTCATCCACACCCGGTGGCACTCGTCTCCGGGTGTCTTTATTTATACAACAAAAACATATCCGGATTAACGAGTTTTGCCCACCGTCACAAATAAAATACCGCTTAAGTTTTGTTTATAGCAAGAATGACACTATATTTGTGTGACTCAAACGAAAATTCATTTACCAATAATATATCATCATGGAAAATAACGACGAACTGATCAAATCAGTAACCGAGAAAGCCCAGGTGTGGCTTTCCGATGCCTACGACGATGAAACTCGCGCCGAGGTGCGCCGTATGCTTGACAATACCGACAAAACCGAACTGATAGAGGCTTTCTACAAAGACCTTGAATTCGGCACAGGCGGTCTGCGCGGCATCATGGGAGCCGGCTCCAACCGCATGAATATCTACACAGTTGGCGCTGCAACACAGGGTCTTGCCAACTACCTCAAAGAAGCGTTCTCCTCTCTGCCACAGATTTCAGTGGTTGTGGGACACGATGTGCGCAACAACAGCCGTAAATTTGCAGAAATCGTGGCTGATGTGTTCTCTGCCAACGGTATCAAAGTGTATCTTTTCGACTCTTTCCGCCCCACTCCGGAACTGTCATTCGCCATCCGTCACCTCGGTTGTCAAAGCGGTGTAAACATCACAGCATCGCACAACCCCAAAGAATACAACGGATACAAGGCTTATTGGGAAGACGGCGCTCAAATCATAGCCCCGCACGATGTCAACATCATAAACCATGTCAACCAAATCAAGGGTGCTGAGGCCATCAAGTTCAATGGCAATAAAGATCTCATCCAAATAATCGGTGAAGAAATAGACCAGGCTTTCCTTACCGCCATCAAAGGTCTTTCACTCAGCCCTGAAGCGATAGCCCGTCATAAAGACCTCAAGATTGTCTACACTCCCATTCATGGCACCGGTGTACACCTAATTCCCGAATCGCTCAAAAACTACGGATTTGAGAACATCATACATGTGCCCGAACAGGATATAACATCAGGCGACTTCCCAACCGTGGCATCTCCCAACCCCGAAGTGCCCTCAGCTATGGCCATGGCTATCACCAAAGCCAAGGAGACCGGTGCCGATCTCGTCATGGCCTCCGACCCCGATGCCGACCGCATAGGTTGTGTGCTCCGCGATGCCAAAGGGGAATATGTGCTCCTCAACGGCAACCAGATAGTAATGATTCTTCTTTACTACATCATGACACGCAATGCCGAACTCGGAAAACTCACCGGAAAAGAATATATCGTCAAGACAATCGTAACCACCGAAACCATCAAGTCCATAGCTGAAAAGAACAACATTCAGATGTATGACTGCTACACCGGATTCAAATGGATTGCGGCTGTGATTCGCGACAATGAAGGCACCGCAAACTATCTCGGTGGTGGTGAAGAGAGCTACGGATTCCTGGCCGAAGAATTCGCCCGCGACAAAGATGCCGTTTCCGCTATCTCCCTCATGGCAGAAGCCGCCGCTTGGGCCAAGGATCAGGGTCTTGACTTCCTGCACCTGCTGCAAGACATCTATATCAAATACGGATTCTCACGCGAATGCGGTGTGTCAGTAGTGCGCCAGGGTAAAGCCGGTGCTGAAGAGATTCAGGCTATCATGCGTCAGTTCCGCACCACTCCCCCAAAAGAAATCGGAGGAAGCCCCGTTACAACGATCAAAGACTACGATTCTCTAACACTCACAGACGTGACCGCAGGCACCACTACCAAACTTGACATGCCTGTCACTTCCAATGTGCTCCAATACTTCACTGCCGATGGCACCAAAATCTCCGTGCGTCCTTCTGGCACAGAGCCTAAGATCAAGTTCTATATTGAAGTAAAAGGCCATATGGAAACACCAGCCGACTACGACAATGCAATTGCCGCAGCCGATGCTAAAATTGAAACAGTAAAGAAAGATCTCGGCATAGCATAACAGTCTACCGACATCAAATACAGAAAAGCGGGAAGTGTTGTGACACGCCCCGCTTTTTTATTAACCACCATATATCAACCAATTGAGTTGTTTTCATAAAATATGTGCAAATTATTTTGCAAAATAATTTGCACATATCAACTTAAACCACTACCTTTGTACTCGCTTTAAGGCATGAGCCACAAAGCGGTCCCATAGCTCAGTTGGTTAGAGCACCTGACTCATAATCAGGGAGTCCTAGGTTCAAGCCCTAGTGGGACCACCCGAAGCGGTCGAAAGACCGCTTTTTTTGTGTCCTTACCCCGGCAAGTGGCATCTGAAAGCACAGCTATTTACATCTAATCAACATTGATATTCAGTATGTTAGAAAACGAGGCTTTCACAAATCGTGTCACCTTCAGATGCCACTCAGATACCACCTGGACTCTAAAAAATGTCCCAATTTGATGTCCATTTGATGTCCAAAATGTTAAAATTCCAAAATGGACATCACAGATGCCACTTAGACGTTGATTAGATGCCACTTAGCTAGACATCTTCTTTCATTTAAAACGTTATTTCTGTACCCTTTTGAGAGGGCCAGATTTGAAACTTAAATGAAGTAAGATATGCAGAATTTCAAAGTCACTTTCTTCCTAAGAAAAGTCAGGACGAAAAAAGATGGGACAATCCCCGTCTACATCTGCCTTAACCTTAATAAGGATAGATGTTACCCCGGTAGCACCGGCATCAGCGTCAAGGAGTGTATCTACCAATTGAAAAGGGACCCGGAGCAGCAATTGAAAAGCGACCCACCCAACGGAATCATTAACCACACAAAAAACCAAAAAAAACTAACAACCAAAACCCACCACAAAAAAAAACACAAAAAA
>CAMWXV010000108.1 GCA_947178305.1 uncultured Porphyromonadaceae bacterium
ACGCAATGCAGGTCAGATCTCAGATGTCGCTTCCGTTACTTGATGTATCGGTCTTTACAAATATGATTCATACGCTGTTGCCTTTCTTGATTCTGTTTTTGGTGAATAATACACTGCTCATTCCGCGTTTGTTGCTCAAAAACCGGATGCCTGCCTATTTGCTGTCCGTTGTAGTGGTGATGTTTGTAGTATGGATGGTTCAATACTATGATTTCATACACCATATGCAGATGCGTCCACCAAGAGTAAGCATGCGTCCGCATCCGCACCCGCTCATTCCATTGCCGTTGCTCATGGATTTTACATATTCGTTGCTTGTAGTTGGGTGTAATATTGCCATAGTGTTGATATTCCAACGCTTTGAAGACAAGATTGAGCGTGAAAGCTTGATGAAAACCAACATGGAAAGTCAATTGGCATATCTCAAGGCGCAGATAAATCCACATTTCTATATGAATATGCTCAATAATATTCATGGTATGATAGAGATTGCTCCGGAAAAAGCACAGGCAATGGTGATAGACATGTCGCAATTGATGCGTTATATGCTTTATGATTGTTCAAAGCCGCTTATTTCTTTAGCTGATGAAGTGGCATTCCTTCGCAACTATCTGCGAGTGATGCGTTTGCGCTATCCAGAAAACAAACTGTGCATAACCGAAAGTTATCCTGACGATAAAGATATGCAGTCCATCAAGATTGCTCCACTACTGTTTTTGGTGTTCATTGAAAATGCATTCAAACATGGAGTTAGCTATCGTGAGCATTCGTTTGTGACTGTGGAAGTGCGAGTTTGTGACAGCAAGCTGGAGTTTGCTTGTATTAACAGTTGCCATTCAACTGCTTCTGCAACATTGAGTGATCATGTCGGTATCGGTCTGAAAAATATTCGTCAGCGCCTTGAGCTGCTTTACGGTTCTGATGCCGAGTTTGAAATTTCAAGCTCGCAATCCTGCTATACTGTTAATCTCACCATTCCTAAACAATGAAACTTGCAACAATTGTTATTGACGATGAGCCTATAGCTCTTGAGAAGCTAAAGAACTATGTGAATAAAGTTCCGTTCCTGTCTTTGGCCAGCGCTTGCCAAAGCGGATTTGAGGCTATGGAGTTTTTGGCGACTAATGATGTAGACCTTATCATCACTGATATAAACATGCCGGATTTATCAGGTATGGATTTTGTGAAATCAATCACATCAAATCATCCATTGGTAATTTTCACTACGGCCTATGCTCAATATGCTGTGGATAGTTATAAGGTGAATGCTGTGGACTATCTACTGAAACCATACGGATTTGTTGAATTTCAACGGGCTGTCAACAAGGCATTGGAGCAATTTTCGGCTCGAAATGCTGCGCCACAACAATCTCAGTTGGAATCCTTGTTTGTGAAAACGGATTATAGATATGTGCGCGTGCCGTTGGCGGATATTCGTTTTATAAAAGGCTATGGAGAATATTTGCAACTATATTTGGTTGGAAGTAATTCACCATTGCTTACGTTAAGTTCCTTTGCAGCTATAAAAACTCGTTTGACTTCTGATTTCTTGCAGATTCATCGGTCTTATATTGTAAATATGAATCATGTACAGCAAGTGGAGCGTGGTAGAGTGGTGCTTGATGCAGATAACGCTATTCCTGTTGGAGATAGTTTTAAACCGGATCTGCAATTGTTTTTGCAAACAAACGGCATTGGCAAAAAGTAACAAACTTGATGGTTCGTTGAATAAAATAAGCGGTTGGTTGAACATAGTTCAGCCAACCGCTTTGCTTTATGTAATATTGTGGCATAATTTTATTAATGTGTGTTATGAAGCAGCATTTGTTTATATCCATCCTTTTGTTTGGTGCGGTAGGCTCTTTTGCTCAAAATTGGAGCTATGCCGATTGCGTGAACTGGGCGCGTGAACACAACATATCGCTCCGCAAATCGCAGCTCAGCGAACAAACAGCGTTACACAATCTTGAAGAATCCAAAGGGGCATGGCAGCCTACTATTGATTTTGCCACTACTCATGGTGTTACAAATTATCCTTGGGCCACAGGCAATAAGAACACCTATAACAGTACATATGGATTCAATGCCGGCTGGACTGTATGGAACGGTGGCGAGCGTGAGAACACTATCAAGCAAAATAAATTGCGTGCCGAAATTTCGCAGCTCAATACCGTTAGTGTTTTGCGTTCATTGGAAACCGATCTGTTGCAAGTGTATTTGAACATCCTTTATGCCAAGGAGACAATAGGTATTTATGAACAGGCTGTGCAGCTGAGCGAGGCGCAATCCAATCGTGCTTGTCAGCTTATGGAGGCTGGAAAAATGTCGCGTGTGGATTATTCGCAACTAAAATCGCAATATGATCAAGATTGCTACGAGCTTGTTAACGCGCAAGGCACATATAGCACCCGGTGTATGGAGTTGAAGCAGCTTCTTGAACTTGGTATTGACACCGTGGTGGAAGTTAAGCCTGCGCAATGGACACAGCAGCAGGTGATGGCGCAGCTTCCTCCTATCAAAGAGAGTTATGATATGGCTCTTTCCACAGACTTGTATCTTCAAAGTTTGGAAAAAGAGCAGTCTGTGGCTAATTTGGATGTGGCCATAGCCAAGGCTGGGCGGATGCCTAAAATATCGCTGAATGCCGGAGTTGGTACAGGTTTCTATGCACCGGGTGGTTCATGGGGCAAGACTATGAAACAAGGAATTAATGAATCCATAGGTCTTACGCTTTCTGTGCCTATTCTTGACGGCAAGAAGACAAAAACGGCCGTGGCTCGAGCCAATGTCAGCAAACTTGAGGCGCAGCTTGATTACGATAGACGTCAAACGGAGTTGGCTCAGATTGTGGAAAATTGGTATATTGACACCCAATCGGCTCAGTCGCGTTATTCGGCGGCGCTATCACAGCTTGAATCGGCCAAACTCAGTGACGAGCTCACCAATGAGCAGTTTGCTCTTGGATACATCAACACTGTGGAACTCATGACAGCGCACAACGCATACATTGAGGCTCAGCATTCTGTGCTTCAAGCTAAATATATGGCAATGTTGGGACAAAAAATGATTGAGTTTTACCGCAATGCTCATGTGGAATTACCGTAGAAAATTTATTATTTATGAACAGATATATTCTTATAGTTGCTATCGCTGTCGCTATGGCTTCGTGTAGCAAGCAACCTGATGTTAAACTTGAAACAGTCAAGGTGGAGCGTGGAGAGCTCACAGAAACAGTTACCGCCACTGGTACTATTGAGTCTGTTACCCAAGTGGACGTGGGTACACAGGTTACGGGCATTATAGACAAACTGTATGCCGACTATAATAGTGTGGTCAGTAAGGGGCAGCTAATTGCCGAAATTGAAAAAACATTGTTACAGAGCGATCTCGCCAGCGCTGAAGCCAATGTGGAATCTGCTCGTGTTACATATGAATACAATCTAACTAACTACAAACGCGACAAAGCTCTTCACGACAAGCAGCTCATAAGTGACTATGAGTTTCAGACATCGGTAAAGGAACTTGAAGTGTCAAAAACATCATATGACAAAGCCAAGGCCGACAAGGTGCGTGCTGCTAAAAACCTAAATTATGCTGAGATATATTCGCCTATTGATGGCATTGTGATATCAAGAGAGGTGGAAGTGGGACAAACTGTGGTTTCAAATATGAATGTCGCCAATCTATATACCATAGCCGATTTGGACAATATGCAGGTGATAGGCAATGTGGATGAGGCTGATATTGGTCAAGTAAAAGTAGGGCAGTGTGTTACATTTTCAGTTGATGCCTATAGTGATGAAGTTTTCCAAGGCACAGTGACACAGGTGCGTCTCAATCCTACAACCGAGAGCAATGTAGTGACATACGAAGTGGTGGTAAAAGCTCCGAATCCCGACCATAAACTTATTCCGGGGTTGACTGCCAATCTTACCATCTATGTGGTGCGAGAGCAGAATTTACTCCTGTTGCCCAACAAAGCATTTTCGTTCAAACCGGTGACAAATGGTTCTGAATCTTTGCCGCAGCCATCAGGAGAGGTACCTGAGCTTAAGGATAATCAGAGATGTGTGTGGGCGGTCAGAGACAATAAACTTTTGCCCACGGCTGTGACTGTCGGATTATCCAATGGGGTGAACACGCAAATAATTTCAGGTTTGCCGGATGGGGCAATTGTAGCCGTGGATTATGATTCTGCCATGCCTGACAATCAATCCGAACAAAATGGTGAGCGTAGTCCTTTTGCACCTCAGCCTCCGGGTAGAAACAAGAAAAAATAGTTCTTTTATCCATACAAACTTTGATTTATGAGTTGTAAAGAGATAATTAAAGTAGAAAATTTGCGCCGTGAATTTGTTGTGGGCAATGAGAAGGTCAAGGCTTTGCGCGGTGTTTCGTTCACGATATATCAAGGTGAATTTGTGACTATCATGGGCACATCCGGATCGGGTAAATCTACGTTGCTCAACATTCTCGGATGTCTTGATACCCCGTCTTCCGGAGAATATCTGCTTGATGGAGTATCAGTGAAATCCATGAGTAGAAACCGTAGGGCAGTTACGCGTAATCGCAAAATAGGGTTCGTGTTTCAGAACTATAATTTGTTGCCTAAAACCACGGCTATTGAAAATGTGGAGTTACCATTGCTGTATAATACGGATGTAAATGCCAAAGAGCGCCGGGTCAAAGCGATAGTCGCATTGGAGGCTGTAGGGTTGAGTAGTCGGCTTTACCATAAAAGCAATCAGATGTCGGGAGGACAGCAGCAGCGTGTGGCCATAGCACGAGCATTGGTAAATGATCCTGTGATAATTTTGGCTGATGAAGCTACAGGTAATCTTGATACTCGCACATCATTTTCTATTCTCATGCTTTTTCAGCAGCTTCATGCCAAAGGACGCACCATAATATTCGTGACACACAATCCAGAATTGGCCGAATACTCGTCGCGCAACATTGTGTTGCGCGACGGTAAAGTGGTGAGTGATACACTTAATGCCGCTCCGCTTTCGGCAGAAGAGGCTTATAATAATTTACCTACCGATAACGATTGACCACATGAATATAGTAAATCTGTTAAAAATAGCGCTTAAGGCATTGAACAATAACAAGCTGCGATGTTTCCTCACAATGCTTGGCATAATTATAGGTGTGGCTTCGGTTATCACCATGCTTGCAATAGGGCAGGGGTCAAAGAATAGTATCAAGGAGCAGATTTCGGAGATGGGCTCCAATATGATTATGATTCATCCCGGACATATGCAGCGTGGTGGTGTGAGGCAGAGTGCTGATGATATGCAGTCTCTTGAGGTTTCCGACTATGAGGCATTAAAGATTTTACCCGGTATAGCGGCTATATCCCCATCGGTGAATTCCGGAGGACAGTTGGTGAACGGCAATAATAATTATCCGTCCACAGTATATGGTATCACTCCTGAATATCTTGATATTCGTAAACTTAAAGTCAAGGATGGAGCCATGTTTACCGACCATGATATCAAAGCGGCCGCTAAAGTATGTATTCTTGGAAAAACAGTGGTGGATAATCTGTTTCCGAACGGCGATAATCCGGTAGGGCGTGTGGTGAGGTTCGGTAAGATACCGCTTACGGTAGTAGGTGTGCTTGAGTCGAAGGGAACAAACTCTATGGGGCAGGATCAGGACGATGTGGTGCTTGCTCCGTACACCACGGTGATGAAACGTATTCTTGCCATTGATTATATCCAAGGTATATTCGCAAGCGCCGTTAATGAGAGCCAAACCGATATGGTGATTGACGCTATTACGGATGAATTGCGCACTCGTCACAAAATCAAGCCTGAGGATGAAGATGATTTTGAGATACGTTCGCAACAGGAGCTAAGTGAAATGATGAACTCCACCAGCGATATGATGACAGTGCTACTTGCCTGTATAGCTGGAATATCACTATTGGTAGGCGGTATTGGCATAATGAACATCATGTATGTATCGGTAACCGAGCGCACTCGGGAAATTGGATTGCGAATGTCTATAGGAGCGCGTGGCATTGACATATTGTCACAATTTCTTATCGAAGCTGTGATAATAAGTGTGAGTGGAGGAGTTATCGG
>CAMWXV010000109.1 GCA_947178305.1 uncultured Porphyromonadaceae bacterium
GTTCAGGGTTACGCTGTGGCAAGCACAATCTTTGGCTGGATGCTTGTGCTTGCAGGCGTGGTGCAACTATGCGTGTCGGCAAGCTCAAACCGTCCAGCCGGATGGGGTTGGTGGCTTGCAGGCGGAGTCATTGACATATTTATAGGGTTTATGCTGGTGCGTAATGTGGTTTTGTCAGAGGCTGTGCTCCCCTACTTTTTTGCCTTTATATTTCTGTTTTGGGGCATCAGTGCCATTTTCGGATCGGCCAGCGGACGCAGACGCAAATACTGGTGGGTGGAACTTATAAATGGCATTTTGCTTATGGGCATAGGGTTTCTGTTCATTGAATCAGGCTGGCTCCAAGATATGTGGATGATAAGTTTTATCACATCCATAGCATTCATTTACTGGGGATTTTCAATAGCCATAGCTTCTTACGAAATGCGCCCTGTCAAGAACTGACATAGGAAATGTTAAATTCACAGCCATCGGATTTTGCACTATTGTCATAATCCGATGGCTTCAGTGTTAAATTTCGTGTATCCTGACATTTTAAGTCACTTTTACACTATATTTGCTAAACCATTGGCTCAAATTGGAGTCTAATGCCAAAAAGCAATCAATGTTTCACCTGATTAAATTCGGCATGTGACTATGAACAAATTCAGAATACTTACTTTTATAGCCGCAATGGCTTTAGGCTGCACTGCATCCACATATGCCCAGGATTACGAAGACGACATATACTATAATCCGGACAAAGCAAAAAAAACAGCTCCGATAAAAAACAAAACTACAAACAATTACACCCAAACCGGAGTGGGAACATATCCGGCAGCCGACACATACACACAAGGTGCAGAGTCGCAACGCTCCATAAGCGTGGACGACTACAACCGTCGTGGTATTTTTGCATCAGATACAACTCATGCCACAAAGGAAAGCGCTCAGGGTTTTGTATATACACGGCGTATCGAACAGTTTTACAACCCTGATGTGGTGACTTCATCAACCGATCCTGAACTGGCACAATATTATTATAGCGAACCGGCTACAAACATCAATATAATAGTAAATAACCCCTATCCTTCATATTGGGGATACCCTTATTACGGTAGCGCATGGGCCTGGGCCAATCCCTACTATAATTATTGGGGTGCATGGGACCCTTGGTATGGCCCGTCGTGGAGTTGGAGCTGGGGTTGGAACTACCCTTATCGTCCAGGTTGGGGATGGCGTCCAGGTTGGGGACACTATCCGGGATGGAGCTGGGGATGGACAGCACCTGTGCGCCCCAATCGTCCATCGGGCAACATTCGTCCCGGCTATTCGCGTCCCGGTTATAACTCCGGTTCCGGACAGACTCGCCCTGGTTATTCTCGTCCAGGATATGGAACAGGCAACTCACGCCCCGGATCAAACGGATACACACGCCCCGGCAACAATTCCGGCTATACCCGTCCAGGCGGCAACACTCCCGGATACTCACGCCCCGGCAATTCGGGAACAAATAATAATGGTTATACCCGCCCAAGCAACAGCGGCAACTCATATCGCCCAGGGGGT
Source organism: uncultured Porphyromonadaceae bacterium (assembly GCA_947178305.1). GTDB lineage: Bacteria > Bacteroidota > Bacteroidia > Bacteroidales > Muribaculaceae > Paramuribaculum. Next base: position 1,549 of record CAMWXV010000109.1, read on the forward strand.
AGCGGCGCAGGCAGCTATCGCGGTAACAGCGGAAGCGGATACTCCCGCGGAAGCGGTGGTGGATCATCACGAGGCAGCGGAGGTGGAGGACGTGGCCGTCACTAAATCTCCTAAGTTGCCCTACCTTACTCTCTCCTTGTTTTAACCACTCAACAAACTTCACCCATTCTCTATGAACCTACGTATCATTTCTGCCATAGTAGCTACAATTCCGGCACTGGCATACTCCCAGACAGCCATTGATGCATTTCAACTTTCACACTCCGACCTTCGTGGTACTGCCCGATATATGTCAATGGGCGGTGCTTTCGGAGCCCTTGGTGGCGACATTTCCACACTCAACAACAATCCAGGAGGTATAGGTCTTTACCGCAAAAGTGAAATAGGACTAACTCTTGACATTGAAGCATCGTCGGTAAAAAGCAACACATCCATAATGTCGCAATCAAGCAGCCAAACCAAAGTGAGTGTACCGAACTTCGGTTATATAGGAGCGGCTTGGCTTGGCAATGATGTGATGCCATATTTCACATGGGGTGTGTCGTATGGACGAGTGGTGAATATGAACCGTCGCTTCAAAGGGCAAGCCCGTATGAACGGCTCGTTATACAACCACGTGGCTCAGTACTCCGATGGATATACCACCAACGAGCTTTCTGCCGAAGGTAATGACGGTTACAGCAGCCCCAAATATATTCCATGGCTCAGCGTGCTAAGCTACAATGCCATGGCTATAAATCCAATAGGCTACACGAGTCAGTATCAAGGGTTGTGGCAAAATGACGATGCAAAAGGGCCGTCATCAGGCGTTAGTACTTTTGATGTGGACGAACGTGGATATGTTGACGAATATGCCATCAATTTCGGTGGAAATATAATGAACACCATGTATTGGGGCATGGGGTTCGGTATCACCGATATTGATTTCACCCAAAACACCGCATATACTGAAGATATCACCAACGCTGTAATAATGGATCCAACGGCAAATCCGGGTAATTTAGAAATAGGCAATGCAAACACCACATTGTCAAACTACAAACATATTGACGGTACCGGATTCAATTTCAAATTAGGTGTGATAGTGCGTCCTATCAACGCTCTGCGCTTCGGTGTGGCTTTCCATACTCCCACATATTATAATATAAATCAATCATCGGGAGCCGATTTGAATTTCAATTATACATTCTTCAACCCATCAGGCCACAATATCAACTACTCGGGTACTCCAAATGAATTTCGCTCCTGGAAGTTCCGTACACCGTGGCGCATGCAGGTGAGTGCAGCCGGTATCATTGGCAAATCAGGAATCATAAGTATGGAGTATGAATATCGTCCGTATCAGAGCATGAGTATGAGCACCGAATATGGCGATGAACTTACTCATTATAACCAGGATGTAAAAGACTATTACAAAGCTGCCAATATTATTCGCGTAGGAGCTGAATACCGTGTAGTTCCACAAGTGAGTCTGCGCGCAGGATATGTATATGAGTCCACCCCTACAGGTTCGGCAATAACCAACAATGAAGTAGCCGTGTACACGTCTAACCCGGATGACACCGGAACAAACCCATCCTACACCCTTGACAACAGCACTCAGTATATCACATTCGGACTTGGCTACCGATACAAGAATTTTTCTATTGATGCTGCATATGTGTACAAACACCGCACAAGCGAGTTCCACTCATTCACGCCAAATGACGCATATGACACAGGAGGGCTTACCGCCACTCCCTATCAGGCCAAACTCACCGAAAATTACAACAATGTGGTACTTACAGCCACGCTGCGCTTCTAAACAATTGCATCCTCACTAAGCTTCCAGCAACTCGTTTTTGAATGACAGATTTTTGGTACAACAGTTTTGTTGGTGGTGAACTTTATGTAACTTTGCAATACAATTAAGACTTTATTCATACTTTATGCCTAAGATATCCCAACGCGGAGAATTAATGCCCGCGTCTCCCATACGAAAACTTGTGCCTTTGGCCAATGCAGCAAAGGCTCGTGGGGTTGAAGTCTATCATCTCAATATAGGCCAACCCGACCTACCTACCCCAACCGAAGGTCTTGACGCATTAAAACATATTGACCGAAAGGTACTTGAATACAGCCCATCGGAAGGTTTGTTGTCTCTTCGCGAGCGCTTGGCCGACTATTATCACAGATTCAAGATTGATGTTACAGCCGAGGACATCATTGTAACCACAGGAGGATCCGAGGCTGTGTTATTTGCATTCATGGCTTGCCTTGATCCGGGCGATGAGATTATCGTGCCCGAACCGGCTTACGCCAACTATATGGCATTTGCCATATCTGCAGGAGCCAATATTGAGAGCATACCATCAACAATAGAGCAAGGTTTTGCTTTGCCTCCGGTAGAAGAGTTCGAAAAACTCATCACTCCTCGCACCAAAGGCATACTGATATGTAATCCCAATAATCCTACAGGGTATCTCTATACACAAAAGGAGATGAACCAGATTCGCGATATAGTCAAGAAATATGACCTATTCTTGTTTTCTGACGAAGTGTATCGCGAATATTGCTACACCGGGGCACCGTACATATCGGCATTCCATCTCCCCGGAATTGAAGACCAAGTAGTACTCATTGACTCTGTTTCAAAGCGTTACAGTGAGTGCGGCATACGCATAGGCGCCATCATAACCAAACATAAAGAGCTAAAGAAAAATGTGATGAAGTTTTGCCAGGCTCGTCTTAGCCCTCCATTGTTGGGTCAAATCGTGGCTGAAGCCTCTATCGGAGCCAGCGATGAGTATATGCTAATGACATACAATGAGTATGTGGAACGCCGCAAATTTCTTATAGACGGTATCAACCGCATACCCGGTTGTTATTCACCAATACCGATGGGAGCATTCTACACTGTTGTAAAGTTGCCGGTGGACGATGCCGACAAATTCTGCCAATGGTGTCTAAGCGAGTTTGAATATGAAGGAGCCACAGTATTCATGGCTCCGGCATCAGGCTTCTACACCACCCCCGGACTTGGCCACAATGAGGTTCGCATGGCCTATGTGCTCAAGAAAGAAGACCTTGCCAAGGCTCTGAAAGTGCTGGCAGAGGCACTCAAAGCATATCCGGGTCGCACCCACGATGAGAACTGAGTTTTTCATCAGCCGTCGGTTGGCACTCCGTGCCGAAGGATCTCGCAGAATGGCCACAGGTGTCACCGTGGCCGTAACCGGTATGACACTGGCCATTATCATCATGATAGTGAGTATTTCAGTGGTCATAGGCTTCAAGAACGAAATCCGCAGTAAAGTGAGCGGATTCAACTCTCAAATAATGCTTTATCCTGCCGAAGCCTATGCAATAGACCAAGAAAATCCCGGAATACGACTTTCGGATACTCTTTTGTATACAATACAAGAAAGCATTCCGGATGCACAGGTAACATTGTCAATGCGTCGTCCGGCAATATTCAAAACCGATAACGCATTTCAAGGCATAATCCTCAAAGGCATGAGCACAACTGCCGGCTATGAATTCATAGCCGGCAATCTCGTGCAAGGCAACTTACCACCAACACATCCCGACAGTCTCAACTTCGTGACCATATCAGCATCCACCGCGCGTGCTCTCAATGTGGGCGTAGGACAAAAGCTGCTTACCCACTTTATACACAATAATAATCTGCGCACTCGTTCATTAGAAATCAGCGGTATCTACAACTCTCATTTCTCTGATTTTGACGACATGTACGCATTTGTTCCATTAGGCATGCTACAACGCCTTGCTCGTGTTGACTCCATAACGGGCAGCATGGTGGAAATCAGTGGTATTGACGATACTGATGTGGATCAGGCAACCTCAAATCTTCATAACGTACTACTACGACAGCTCACAGAAAATCCGGAAAAAACACCACTCTACGCAATAGACAATGTACATCATTCCGGAGCGGTCTACTTCACATGGCTTTCATTACTTGACACAAATGTGGTGGTCATACTAATACTGATGTCTGTGGTTTCAGGATTCACCCTCGTATCCTGCATGTTCATACTAATACTTGAACGAGTGCGCATGATAGGCCTCCTAAAAGCCATGGGAGCCACTAACGGATTCATTCGCCGAATATTCATATATATGGCACAACGAATAGTGATGCGCGGATTGATTGCAGGTAACGTCATCGGACTTACATTGATAGCTCTCCAGAAACATCTGCATCTGATACCTCTTGATGCAGATTCTTATTATCTTGATTACGTGCCTGTTGAGATAAGCTGGTGGTGGATACTACTACTCAACGCCGGTGCAGTATTTCTGTCATGGCTGATATTGATTGTTCCCTCTCATTCCATAGCCCGTTTATCGCCAGCCGAATCAATGCGCTATGAGTAAATCTTTTTTGGCACGACTTTTGTTTATACATTGTTGTTTATTATTTTTGTATTTATTTCATCACATATATGACAAATAACACTGACATAGTAAAACTCATTACAGAAGGAATACAAGAGCGCAA
>CAMWXV010000110.1 GCA_947178305.1 uncultured Porphyromonadaceae bacterium
CCACACCGACCGAGACACCCGCCAGAGCCAAAGCCGCCAATATCTGTTCACCGACTCCACATCATGGAACAACTCCTTGCGCAACTCACGCGACAAAGGCCACAACATCCGTGCCGACTTCCGCGTACAGTGGCAGCCCGACTCATTCAACACTCTTGAATTCCGTCCACGCATATCCTACAACACCAATAACAGCACCAGCCTTGACTCCTCACTGATCATCGCAGGAGACCCGAGACGCTCCCAAGTCAGCTCCACTTTCAACAACAACTCATCCCGAGGCAACTCTCTGGAATTCGGAGCCAACCTCACATACAGCCACAACTTCAAACGCAAGCGCGGACGATCATTCTCAATCAACATGCGCTACAACCACTCCAACGTGCGCGAAAAAGAAAACAGCTTTTCGCGCAACATGTTCTACCTCTATCCCGACTCCATAGACCTCTACGACCAATACGGGGACAATCACACATGGAACAACACCGCACAAGCCCGCGTTTCATGGACCGAACCAATAGGCAATGCCGCCAACGGACATTTCCTCACATTCTCCTATCAGATACAATACCGATGGAACAACGCCGACAAAATGGTCTATGACCATCCAGTACACTACCCGAGCGACACCGACAACTGGCTCGCATGGATAGACTACACCACATTGCAATTCAACGACACCCTCTCCAACCGTTTCCGCAACGACTTCATGACCCAGAACATTCGCCTGGGATATAAATATGTGTCACGCAAACATAATGTGGATGTGGGAGTCAGCCTCGTGCCGTCGCAATCCAAAAGCGAAAACCTCATCAACGGAGCCAAGAGCATACCCATGCGCCGGGTGTGGAACTTCGCACCGTTCCTGCGCTACAGGTTAAAGATCGACAAGAGCACCTCTTTCAATGCCTACTACCAAGGGCGCGCATCTCAACCGTCATTGTCACAGCTCCAACCTGTGGCCGACATGAGCAACCCCATGAGCATCATTGTCGGTAATCCCAACCTTGCCCCCACATTCAACCATTGGATCAACCTTCGCTTCCAGTCGTTCAACAGCGAAAGCCAGCGGTCAATAATGAGCATGGCCAATTTTGGCATAACACAAAACTCCATTGTGTCCAAAACCACGTTCAACCACACCACCGGATCACAAATCACTACCTACGAAAATGTCAACGGCGTGTGGAACGGACGCTTAATGGTAATATACTCCCAACCGCTGCGCAACAAAGCCTGGCAACTGTCAACACACATGTTCGCCAACTACAACCACGCAGTAGGTTTCAACAACGGACAACGCAACAACTCCGGAACAGTGAGAGTAAACCTCATGCCCGCAATAGCCTTCCGACCCGACAACATGGAGTTTGAACTACGCCCACGTTACTCTCTCCAATACACCCACAACTCCCTCAGCACCACTTCCGGCATGAAAGTACACAACTACGGTGGTTCCTTCTCCGCCTACTATTATACACCCATAGGCATAATCCTCAACAGCGACCTAACCTACACCGCCACAAGCGGATATACACAAGGCTACGACAAAAACGAATGGATGTGGAACGCCTCCATATCCTATCAGCTGCTACGCGACCGCTCCCTTACTCTGGCAGTCAAAGCCTACGACCTTTTGCAGCAACGCTCATCAATAAACCGCACAGTCACCGCCAACTACATTGACGACACAAGCTACAACAACCTCACCCGATACTTCATGTTCACCATGTCATATCGCTTCAACACATTCGGCAAAGGCAACCAACCCACCGACAGAAACGCATGGCACGGACCCGGAGGCCCTGGACCGAGGTTCGGCGGAGGCCGCGGCCCAAGATAATACAAACACACAGAAAGCAGGACTGCATTTTTTGAATATGTATTCAAGATGCAGTCCTGCTTTCTATTCTATTTTCACTGCTTATGCAGCACCCTATTCAGCGGCAAGCACCGAAGGAGCCACAAAAGTACGTGCGGCAAGCTCCTGGTCAAGCATATACACACCCATACCGTCATTGCCCACCATATTCAACTTGTCAATAAGTTTGGCAGCATTGTCCTCTTCCTCCACCTGCTCCGAAACAAACCAGTTCAAGCGGTCGCGAGTCGCATAGTCATGTTCCTGCTCAGCCAAAGCATAGATATTGTTTATAAGCGCAGTCACCTTCTGCTCATGAACAAGAGTGTCCTTGAAAGTATCAAGAACCGAATTCCATGTAGTAGGCACCTCTGCGATTGGAGCCAACAACACACGGCCGCCGCGCTGGTTCACATAATTCATCAGCACCTCGGCATGAGCCTGCTCCTCCTTAAACTGCACGCGATACCAATTGGCCGCACCGCTGCGACCCTGCTCCTCGCAATACATAGCCATGGACAAATATAGATAAGCCGACCACATCTCGGCATTGATTTGCGCATTGAGCGCATCCTGAATCTTGTTGCTAAGCATATTCTATCAGTATATTAAAAAATTTAATTGTTATTAACCCCCAAAAGTAACCATTTTGACAATCAACGCCAAAACATAATCCAAATATCACATCATTGACTGTTTCACAAATAAATTGTAACTTTGCGACCTGAATAATTTATAACCCTATCAATATGCATCTTACCGAACTTACCGCAGTGTCGCCCGTTGACGGCCGCTACCGCTCCAAATGTGAGCCTCTTGCCGAATATTTCTCAGAATACGCCCTCATACGCTATCGCGTGAGAGTGGAAGTGGAGTACTTCATAGCACTCTGCGAACTCCCCCTGCCGCAGCTCAAGGACGTGAACCATGAAACATTCCCCGCATTACGCTCCATATACAAAGATTTCACCCCTGCCGATGCATCACGCATCAAAGAAATAGAATCCGTAACAAACCACGATGTCAAAGCCGTGGAATACTTCCTCAAAGAGCGTTTTGACACCCTCCAGCTTCAAGACTACAAAGAATTCATACACTTCGGACTCACCTCTCAAGACATAAACAACACCTCTGTGCCAATGTCTGTGCGCGAAGCCATTCACGATGTCTACATCCCCATGCTTGAACAGCTTGTCTCCGACCTTGAATCCAAAGCCGAAGAATGGAAAGATGTGGCAATGCTCGCCAAGACCCACGGACAGCCGGCCTCACCTACACGCCTTGGCAAAGAGATAATGGTATTTGCATACCGTCTGCGCAAACAGATCAACCTGCTTCGTGCAGTACCCGTAAGTGGCAAATTCGGTGGAGCCACAGGCAATTTCAACGCACACACAGTGGCATACCCCAACTACGACTGGAAAACATTTGCCGCCAGCTTCCTAAGCAACAATCTTGGCATAGAGCGCGAAGAATACACCACACAGATATCCAACTACGACAACCTTGCAGCACTCTTTGACGCCCTGCGCCGCATCAACACCATCATAATTGACCTTGACCGCGACATATGGCAATACATCTCTATGGAGTACTTCAAGCAGCGCATCAAAGCAGGCGAAGTAGGCTCATCAGCCATGCCACATAAAGTCAACCCAATTGACTTTGAAAACTCTGAAGGCAACCTCGGCATAGCCAACGCCATATTGAGCCATCTCGCCACCAAACTCCCCATATCACGACTCCAACGCGACCTCACCGACTCCACTGTGCTACGCAACGTAGGTGTGCCCCTCGGACACATGCTCATTTCACTTGCCAGCACGCTCAAAGGTCTCGGCAAACTGATTCTCAACGAACAGGCCATATATGCCGACCTTGACAACATGTGGGCCGTCGTAGCCGAAGGCATACAGACCATACTGCGCCGCGAAGGATACCCACACCCCTACGAAACACTCAAACAGCTCACACGCACCAACTCCACAGTCACCGCACAAAGCATTGCCGAATTTATTGACACCCTGCAAGTAAGCGACGACATCAAAGCCGAGCTCCGTGCACTGTCACCTCACACATACACCGGCAAATAAATCAACCAAACACACTTACACACACTTAACGACAATGATTAAGAATAGACTTATCACAATCGTGCTCGCCGTCGTTGGCTGCTTAATGGCAGTCAACGCAGCCGAGCGCATGAAAATGGCAACAAACATACTCACTGCCAAAACTTCCGATGTGCCCCTGCTGGAAAATCCTATCTACAACCCCGAAGGCACAGACGAAACATTCATAATGAACGTAACCGAAAACAGTTATTGGGGCGAAGAAAATGTTGACGGCTACAAAATGACAATACGCCGTTCCGCCGATGGCAAGAAAATCTACTTTCAGGATCTCACTCCAGGCTACAACGGCGACGACAACACCGAAGGTTATTCTTGGGTGGAAGGATATCTCAACGGCACCGACATAACCATACCCGCCGGACAGGTATTATACAAAAGCCCCAATCAAACACTTTACCTTCAAGTAATAACCGTTGACGAATTCGGGCAAGTCAAGGAATTTAAAAACAACATACATTTCACATTTGACGGTGAAAATATCAAACAAGCCGACAACAGCGAATATATAGGTGTGTACGAGAACGGTGAAACAACTGACGATGCCGGATTTTTCATTTTCATGAACAATTTTGAAATAATGCCTATAAGCGACATCGTCACATACACACCTCCCACCGGAGTTGAAGTGGAACAGTGGATGATGACCTCCGGCAACGGCTCACGATTTGTCAAAGTGGCACGCGACGGCAACAAAGTCTACATAGCAGGTCTCAGCACCATCGCACCAAACGACTATATTGTCGGCACAATTGACAATGGCCAACTGATATTCCGTTCCGGAAGCATTCTTACCTCCGGCACCTACAAATACATCCGTCTGATAGGTGCAAGCGAAGGCGAACCAGACGAATGGGGATACCCGCAGCTCAACATGACCTCCGGCTTCGTATTTGACATAAACGAAACCGAGGATCATTTCACACTCACCCCATACAACGACTATATCGTTGAAGCCAGCTACTTCTCGTTCACTATGCTCAACGGCATCAACAACGTGGAAATATTCCGTTACGCAGGCGATGTAGCCGCCACCCCGGCCAATCCCGAAATCAAAATTTGGTCCGAAGCCGATGCCTTCATCCAGATAAATGTACCTTGCCATGATGTAAACGGAAATTTCATCAACCCTGACAAAATAACATACCGTATATATCTTGACGGAGAACCTCATCTGTTCACCCCCGAAGCCTATGAGTACCTGACGGAATCCATGACAGACATACCCTACAACTTCACTGACCAGTTTGACATATACTCCAACGGAACCATAAAAACCATATATCTGCATGCCCCGGCATTCAAAACCCTGGAAGTGCAATCAACCTATACCGTCAACGGCGACTCCCGCTCATCAGACCGCATACAGTTCTCTGGCATTGACGCCATAGAAGCCGACCACGGTACCATAGAGAACGAAACCTACACCGACATTCTGGGACGCACCGTGACTCACCCCACACAAGGTTCGTTACTCATCAAAACCACAACCTATAGCGATGGCACACAAACCATAACCAAACACATAGTGCGCTAACACATACAGCACACTAACATTTTCCATACAGGAGCTTGTTCCACATCACTTGGAGCAAGCTCCCGTTTTTATATACACGCATAAAAATTATGCATTTTTTTATCTCCTATTTGCTCTATTATTATTAACTTTGCTGCAATTTGGATGTTATATAAAAACACCACACCGGTAATATTATAACTACTACTTAACATAATTTTTTTACAGATTACGCCGCGAGGCAGTCTTATTTTATTCAAGTATTTTTTCATCAAACACTTACAAGTAACTTCTACACATGGAAAGTAACGAGAAAAAGCCCAAACGTCCACGCATCGGGCAGGCAGTCAACATGAATCCCGAACAATCGGCCAACCCCTCTGCACCCGGCAACGATTACAACTCCGAGGGCATGCAGCACAGCGACTACCGTCCGCGCACTCCTTACCAACAGCGTCAGGGTGGATACAACCGTCAAGGTGGATACAACAA
>CAMWXV010000111.1 GCA_947178305.1 uncultured Porphyromonadaceae bacterium
GATTTTTGTTAACTTTGCAGCCGCAAAAAATAGTACAATTTCAGCATGCAGAAAATTCGCAATGTTGCCATTATAGCCCACGTGGACCATGGCAAAACCACTTTGGTAGATAAAATGCTTTTAGCCGGAAACCTCTTTCGTGAGAATCAGAATGCCGGCGAGCTTATTCTTGACAACAACGACCTGGAACGCGAGCGCGGCATAACGATCCTTTCAAAAAACGTAAGCATCAACTACAAAGGATACAAAATCAATGTTATTGACACCCCGGGACACGCCGACTTCGGTGGCGAAGTGGAGCGTGTTCTCAACATGGCCGATGGCTGCTTGCTGTTGGTGGACGCTTTTGAAGGCCCGATGCCTCAAACACGCTTCGTGCTTCAAAAGGCCATCCAAATGGGATTGAAACCGGTTGTAGTCATCAATAAGGTAGACAAACCCAACTGTCGTCCTGACGAAGTGCAGGAAATGGTGTTTGACCTCATGTTCAACCTTGATGCCACAGAAGAGCAATTGGACTTCCCTACAATCTACGGTTCAGCCAAGCAAGGTTGGATGAGCACGGATTGGCAGAAACCGACCGAAGACATCACAGCCGTGCTGGATGCCATAATTGAATACATACCCGAACCCGAAACCATTGAAGGTCCGGCTCAAATGCTTATCACATCGCTTGACTTCTCCAACTATGTTGGCCGCATAGCCGTAGGACGTGTACACCGCGGCACACTTCGTGAAGGCATGGACATAGCCCTTTGCAAAAAAGACGGCAGCACCGTGCGTCAGCGCATCAAAGAGCTTCATGTGTTTGAAGGCATGGGGCGCAAACGAGTGGAAAGCGTGAACAGCGGTGACATATGCGCCCTGGTAGGTATTGACGGATTTGAAATCGGTGACACCGTAGCCGATCTTGAAACACCCGAATCACTACCGCGCATAGCCATTGACGAGCCCACAATGTCAATGTCATTCACCATCAACGACTCTCCTTTCTTTGGCCGCGATGGCAAATTCGTCACCTCGCGCCACATCTCGGAGCGACTCACCAAGGAACTTGACCGCAACCTGGCTCTGCGTGTACAAAAAGCAGACCACGAAGATGTTTGGACCGTGTTCGGGCGCGGCGTATTGCACTTGAGCGTACTTATTGAAACCATGCGCCGTGAAGGATATGAACTGCAAGTAGGACAGCCACAGGTTATCATCAAGGAGATTGACGGTGTCAAATGCGAACCAGTGGAACTACTCACCATTAATGTTTGCGAAGAGTATTCCAGCAAAATGATTGACATGGTGACACGCCGCAAAGGTGACCTCGTGTCAATGAACACCCAGAATGACCGTGTGCAAATGGAATTCCATATACCATCGCGCGGTATCATCGGACTACGCAACAACGTGCTCACCGCCTCGGCAGGCGAAGCCATCATGGCACACCGCTTCCTTGAATATCAACCTTGGAAAGGTGACATAGAGCGCCGCACCAACGGATCGCTCATAGCCATGGAAAGTGGCACCGCCTATGCCTATGCCATAGACAAGCTCCAAGACCGCGGACGCTTTTTCATTTTCCCACAAGAGGAAGTATATGCCGGTCAGGTCGTAGGCGAAAACGCCAAAGACAACGACATAGTGGTCAACGTGACAAAATCCAAAAAACTGACCAACATGCGCGCATCAGGAGCCGACGACAAAGCTCGCATCATACCTCCTGTAGTGTTCAGTCTTGAAGAAGCATTGGAATACATCAAAGGCGATGAATATGTGGAAGTGACACCACACCACATCCGTCTGCGCAAAATAATTTTGGATGAAATCGAACGCAAACGCGCCAACAAGTAATCCCCTATCACAAGAATCATTAAAGTGCCGAGGTTACAGCCCCGGCACTTTTTTTATATTCATATGAGGTGCCATTTTGGCTACAACAATAGGGCGATAGGAATATTTTGATTATCTTTGCAATGTTATAGAAAGATTGTTTTTATGACCAACGCTGTGAAATTTCGTTTTGTATGCCTCGTGTTGCTGTGGCTCTGCCTGTCTTATCTGGTGGTGACCACACAGCCGTTCACGCTCAAAACATTGTTCATACTCGTGGCATCAGGCATAATAGTGTTTGTGCCTATGTATAAAAAATATATTCGCAAGCAGCCCCATGACAAAACTCCAAGCGCCAAATGACAACTCTGTGCAGCCGCTCGACAAAGAGCTTTACCCACTGCTCAGCCAAATTCATTCCCCACAACAGTTGCGCGCATTGCCACAAGCCCAGCTGCCGGAAGTCTGTGCCGACATCCGTCGCTTTCTTATAGAATCTTTATCAAAACACCCCGGGCATTTCGCTTCAAGCATGGGTGCCGTGGAACTGACCGTGGCACTACACTACGTATTCAACACTCCATACGACCGAATTGTGTGGGATGTGGGACATCAAGCCTACGGACATAAATTACTGACCGGAAGAGCCGAACGGTTTCACACCAACCGCACATTGGGAGGTCTTAGTGGATTCCCCAATCCCGAAGAAAGCGAATACGACACATTCACTGCCGGACACGCATCCAACTCCATATCAGCAGCATTGGGTATGGCCGTGGCATCCTCCCTGTCGGAAAATGACAAAGACAGAAACGTGGTTGCCGTGATAGGCGATGCTTCCATAAGCGGAGGTTTGGCATTTGAAGGACTCAACAATGTGGCCAATACACCAAACAACCTGCTTATAATACTCAATGACAATGATATGTCCATTGACCGCAATGTGGGTTCACTCAACTCACACATGGCTCATATCACCACATCACGCGGATACAACGCATTACGCTACCACACATACCATGCCATGCGTCGTCTCCATCTGCTCAACGAAGAGAGCCGTGGCAGGATTCTACGATTCAACAACAGCCTCAAATCCCTGATCAACAAAGAGCAGAACATATTTGAAGGACTGAACATAAGATACTTCGGCCCATTTGACGGCCACGACATCACCAGATTGATTCGCGTGCTGAGCGACATAAAAGACATGAAAGGCCCACGCATTCTGCATCTGCGCACAATAAAAGGCAAAGGATTTCCGGCAGCAGAAAAAGACCCTGCACATTGGCACGCACCCGGCAAATTCAATCCCAAAACAGGAGAACGCATTTTAGAAACAGGCATAAACCCGCCCAAATATCAGGATGTGTTCGGTGAAACAATCGTGGAACTCGCTCAGCAGAACCCCAAGATAGTAGGCATCACAGCAGCCATGCTGTCGGGCACATCTCTCAACAAGCTGCAGGCAGCAATGCCCAAGCGCACATTTGACGTAGGAATATCCGAAGGACACGCCGTGACATTTGCCGGAGGTCTTGCCAAAGAAGGTATGCTGCCATATGTGGCCATCTACTCATCGTTTCTACAGCGCGCCTACGACCATATAATCCACGATGTGGCCATACAAGAGCTTCCTGTGACATTCTGCATAGACCGAGCAGGAATAGTAGGCGAAGACGGAGTGACACATCATGGAGTATTTGACCTGACATACCTCTCGTCAATACCGGGCATGACAATAGCCTCACCTCGCGACGAACATTACCTGCGTCATTTGATATATACATCCCAACTCCCCAACCGCAAAGGGCCTATGGCAATACGCTATCCCCGCGGACGTGCGCAGCACACCGATTGGCGAGTGCCAATGCGTGCGCTTGAACCCGGACGTGGAGAGCAGCTAAGCGAAGGTTCCGACGCCACAGTGCTCACACTCGGCCCGATAGCCGAAGAAGCAGCCAAAGCCGTGGCAAAAGCTCGGGAACAAGGAATCAATGCCGCACATTACGACATGGTTTTCCTTAAACCCATAGACGAAAACATATTGGAGCAAGCGGCCAAAGCCGGAGCTCCTATAATCACTGTGGAGGATGCATCCATATACGGAGGCTTAGGTTCTGCTGTAACAGACTGGTTAAACGCACACGGATATTCAATACCCGTGGTCAAGATAGGTATACCCGACAAATTTGTGCCGCAAGGCAAAGTCAGCGAACTGTACAAACTCTGCGGAATGGATGCCGAGGCCATATATCACACCTTAATATCACTAAGAAAATGAAGATTGTGATAGCGGGAGCCGGGGAAGTTGGCTCACATGTAGCCAAATTGCTTTCACGCGAAGACCAGGACATCACCCTGATTGACACCGATGCCTCAAAACTGGCTGTACTTGACGCCAATTACAACCTGCTGACAAGGAGAGGATCACCGACATCATTCTCCGCTCTGCGTGCCGCAGGTGTGGAGAATTGCGACCTGTTCATAGCCGTGACACCAAACGAAAACACCAATGTGATAGCATGCTCGATGGCCAAGAGCCTCGGAGCAGTGAAAACGGTGGCACGAATTGACAACTACGAGTTCATGATTCGTGAAAACCGCGATTTCTTCACTCGCCATGGCGTAAACGCATTGATTTATCCGGAATACCTTGCCGCACAAGAAATAGTAACCGCATTGGAACGATCTTGGGTAAGAAACTGGTTTGAACTTCACAACGGCGAACTTATAGTAGTGGGAGTCAAAATACGCGAGAACGCAAGCATCGCAGGCATGATGCTCAAGGAACTTACCATGAGCAACCACTATTTTCATGTCTCAGCCATTAAGCGACGACATGAAACCATCATACCACGAGGCGACGACACACTGCGTCCAAACGACATCCTGTACGTAACCACAACGCGCGAGCATGTAGACGAGCTCCGCACTCTTTGCGGAAAAAGCCACAACGAAATACGAAGAATAATGATTATGGGAGGCTCACGCATTGCTGTGCGCCTCATAGCCCTGGCCGGTGACAAATACCGGTTCACCATAATAGAAAGCAACCGCGACAGATGTCAAGACCTGTGCGAACGATGCGATAACACAATCATAGTGCACGGAGATGCCCGTGACATAGACACCTTGCGTGAAGAAGGCATTGACGATGCCGACGCATTCATAGCATTGACCGACAGCAGCGAAACAAACATACTCACTTGTCTCACTGCCAAAGAATGCGGAGTCAAGAAAACCATAGCCGAAGTAGAGAACATTCAGCTTATTTCCGAAGCCGAGAATCTCAACATTGGCACCATCGTAAATAAAAAACTACTGGCATCAAGCAAAGTGTTTCAAATGATGATTGACGCAGATGTCAACTCCGCACAATTCATGGCTCTCGCAGATGCCGATGTGGCAGAAATAGAAGTGAAGCCACGTGCCAAAGTGACAAAAGCCCTGGTAAAAGATCTGAAACTCACCCACGACATGACCATAGCAGCACTCATGCGCGACGGAAAGGGAATGCTGGTAAACGGTATGACACAGATATGCGAGGGTGACCACGTTGTGGTAGTGTGCCTGGCTGGTGCGCTGCACAAAATTGAAAAATATTTCAACTAACCTATTATATGCGATATTCCAAGCGCTCACATATCAACATTGCAGCCGTACTGCGCGTAATCGGAATGCTTCTTATCATAGAAGCACTGTTCATGCTTGTACCGCTTTTCACATGCATAATGTATGGTGAAGAAGATATGAAAGCCTTCGGTATTACCATCGCCGTGACACTATTGGCCGGAAGCGGGCTTACATTCGGTCTGCGACCATCAAATCCCGAAATGGGAAAACGCGACGGATTTTTGCTCACATCCCTGGTATGGGTATTCTTCTCCCTGTTCGGCATGCTACCGTTCATGATTGGGAATGCCGGCATGAGCATAAGCGATGCATTTTTTGAAGCCATGTCCGGATTCACAACCACCGGCGCCTCGGTTATAAAATCGGTTGACCAACTGTCGCGCGGCATCATAATGTGGCGATCGCTAATGCAATGGATTGGAGGC
>CAMWXV010000112.1 GCA_947178305.1 uncultured Porphyromonadaceae bacterium
ATCAAGTAGGTGCGTGTGGTCACTTCTCTAACTTATTTTCTTGAAGACTGATGCTTAACACTGGAGACAAAATACCGGAAGTTCTTGGCACAAACGCTCAGGGACAACAAGTTGCGGCCGATGAATTTGCCGGCCAAAAATTGATAATATATTTCTACCCTAAAGACAATACCCCGGGGTGCACTGCCGAAGCATGCTCCCTGGCGGGCGGCTATGAAGAACTTGCTTCGTTAGGCTATACGGTGATCGGAATCAGCAAGGACTCCCCTGCAAGCCACATTAAGTTTGCCGCCAAACATGCGCTGCCGTTCACCCTGCTCAGCGATGAGAGCACAGAAGTGAACCAGGCATTCGGTGTGTGGCAAAAGAAGAAAATGGCCGGTCGCGAATACATGGGCACAGTGCGCACCACGTTTGTCACCGATGCCTCGCACATCATAACCCACGTCATCACCAAAGTAAACACCAAACAGGCTGCCGAGCAACTGCTGGAATTACTGAAATAAAGCCGCCCTGAGCGAGCTTTTTCACCCCAAGTGCCCTTTGCCGAAATCAGCATCAAAATAATTTGGCAAAGGGCACTGAAATTTTGTAACTTTGCGTGTTGAATTTTATAGTTATCACCACTATGGATATGTTTGAACGTATCAGCGCCGACATCAAGTCGGCCATGTTGGCCCGCGACAAGGTGCGCCTTGAAACTCTGCGCGGCATAAAAAAAGAATTTCTTGAAGCCAAAACTGCCAAAGGTGCCGACGGAGAACTCTCCGAGGACACCGCAATGAAGATATTATCAAAAATGGCCAAACAACGCCGCGAAACTGCCCAAATATACACAGAGCAGAGTCGCCATGAATTGGCCGAAAATGAATTGGCCGAGGCTGCGGTTATTGAGGAGTATCTACCCAAACCTCTGACAGAAGAGGAGTTGACAGCCACTCTCAAAGAAATAATAGCCCGCGTTGGCGCCACTTCGCCCAAGGAGATGGGCAAAGTGATGGGCGTGGCATCAAAAGAATTGGCAGGCAAGGCCGACGGCAAACTGATTTCAGCCAAGGTGCGCGAACTTTTGGCTTAATAACACGATTTTTTCACTCCAATCATTAACATCCAATGCTTACTCTACAGCAAATCAAGGAAAATCCCCAACTCATCATAGAGCGTTTGGCCGTGAAAGGGTTTGACGCAAACGAGCCTATCAACAATGTATTGGCTCTTGACAACGACCGTCGCAAGCTCCAGTTGCAAAACGACACTCTTGCCGCCCAACTCAACAAACTCGCTGCCTCAATCGGCGCCCTCATGAAACAAGGCCAAAAAGAAGAGGCTGAAAATGCCAAAGCAGAGGTGGCCAAAATAAAAGAGGAACAAAAAACTATTGCCGACCAATTGGCCGTGGCAGAAGATGCGATACGCGACATTCTTCTGTCGGTGCCCAATGTGCCATGCGACATGGTGCCCAAAGGCACTTCAGCTGCTGACAATGTGGTGGAGAAAGACGGCGGCATTATTCCCGACCTGCCCGCCGATGCACTTCCTCACTGGGATTTGTGCAAGAAGTACAATATCATTGACTTTGACCTTGGCGTGAAAATCACCGGCGCCGGATTCCCTGTGTACATAGGCAAAGGTGCCCGCTTGCAACGTGCCCTCATTCAATTTTTCCTCAACAAGGCCAGCGATGCAGGTTATCTTGAAATCCAACCACCATACGTGGTGAATGAGGCTTCGGGCTACGGCACAGGTCAGCTGCCTGACAAAGAGGGTCAGATGTATTTGGTGAACGAGGATAAATTATACCTCATCCCCACTGCCGAAGTTCCTGTGACCAACATCTATCGTGACGTGATAATTCCGGAAAGCGAACTCCCCAAAAAGAACTGTGCATACTCAGCATGTTTCCGTCGCGAAGCCGGAAGCTACGGCAAGGATGTGCGCGGACTCAACCGCCTGCACCAGTTTGACAAGGTGGAGATAGTGCGCATAGAGCGCCCGGAAGATTCCTACGCCGCCTTGGAAGAGATGAAAAATCATGTGCAAGGTTTGCTGGAAGAATTGGGCTTGCCTTGGCACATCCTGCGTCTGTGCGGCGGCGACATGAGTTTCACATCCGCTATCACATTTGACTTTGAGGTTTACTCAGCAGCCCAAAAGCGCTGGCTCGAGGTAAGCTCAGTGAGCAACTTTGAAACATACCAGGCCAACCGCCTCAAATGCCGCTACCGTGGCGCTGACAAGAAAACACGCCTGTGTCACACCCTCAACGGCTCGGCTCTTGCACTGCCACGTATCATGGCCGCTCTGCTTGAAAACAACCAGACACCTCAGGGCATAGTAGTGCCCGAATGTCTGCGTCCATACACCGGCTTTGATATCATTGATTAATGGACAAGAAAACTATATGGGACCTCGGGCGCGACACTGTGGAGCAGTATCGCGCCCGTCCTAAATTACCTGTCACCGTTGTGCTTGACAACGTGCGCTCGCTTAACAATATTGGTGCAATTTTCCGTACCAGCGACGCTCTGTGCGTAGAGCAGATAATGCTATGCGGCATCACAGCCACGCCTCCGTCTCCGGAGATTCACAAAACGGCGCTCGGAGCTGAGGATTCTGTAGTGTGGCATTATTTTCCATCAACCATGGAGTGTGTGAACCATCTGCATGAACAGGGATACACCGTATGCGCTCTGGAACAAGTGAAAGGGAGCGTGGATTTGCGAGATTTCAAGCCCACAACGCAAGGCAGATATGCCATTGTGGCCGGACACGAAGTACATGGAGTGGATCAAGATGTGGTAAACGCATCAGATGTGTGTCTGGAGATACCGCAATTCGGCACCAAGCATTCACTGAATGTGTCTGTGAGCACGGCTCTCGCCATATGGCACTTCTTCACAGCCATGTCAACAGAGTAAATTCCTTACCGCATTTACGATAAGAAAACAGGGCGCACCCATGGGTGCGCCCTGTTTTTGTTATGTTGCTTACGGTCAGATTAGTCGCGGTTGCCGAAGAAACGGAGCAGGTAGAGGAAGAGGTTGATGAAGTCAAGATAGAGCGACAAAGCTCCGATTGTTGCGAGCTTGCCTACAGCCGCTCCGGGAGCTTGCTGCGCCATGGTTTTAATCTGCTGGGTGTCCCAGGCAGTTAGTCCAATGAATATCAGCACACCAACACCGGAGATAATCCAATCCAAGCCTGAGCTCTTAAGGAATATGTTGACCAAAGATACCACAATAAGACCTATAAGAGCCATGATGAGGAAAGAACCCATCTTGGCAAGGTTCTGTGATGTGAAGTAACCGTAGACGCTCATGGCTCCGAACACTCCGGCTGTGATGAAGAATGTTTTGGCTATGGAGTCGGGCGAATAAACCATGAATATGGGGAAAAGCATAAGACCGTTGACCACAGCAAAGAGATAAAACAGTCCTGTTGCGGCCATGCTGCTCAATCGGTTTATGGCTCCGGAGATACCGATAACCAAGCCAAATTCGGCTGCTATGAGCACCCACATGCTCCATCTGTTGGTGATGAAGAAGTTTATAACGTCAGGTGAGCTCTGGCACCACAACGCTACAAAGGCGGATACCAGCAAACCAAGAAACATTTTCACATACACGCGCTTCATGACCTGCGATACGCGGGTGTCCAAAGCCTGAGCCGACTGCTCAAACTGGGCGCGATTGAAATAAGGAGGATAATTATTGTCCATAAGTAAAAATTCTGTTATAATATTCTAACGCTATAACACGCGAAAAATTACATTCGTTCAGGCACGTTTATACCGAGAAGTCCCATAGCGCTCTTGATGGTGCGGGCTGTGCACTCCGACAGGGCAAGACGCAGGGCGCGTGCCTGTTCGTCGGCTTCCTTGAGAATGGAACAGTCGTGATAGAACTGGTTGTACTCCTTGACCAGATCGTAAGCATAGTTAGCTATCAACGCGGGTGAATAGGTGCGTCCGGCTTCGGCAACCACAGCGGGATAGTCGGCCAAACGCTGTATGAGAGTAATCTCACGCTCACCGGGCTGAGCCGCAGTATAGTCAACCGCTCCCATTCCCATTTCTGCGGCTTTGCGAAGCACCGAGCGTATGCGGGCATAGGTGTATTGTATGAACGGGCCGGTATTGCCGTTGAAGTCAATAGACTCCTTGGGATTGAAAGTCATATTTTTGCGCGGGTCCACTTTGAGCAGGAAGTATTTCAGCGCTCCCATGCCCACGGTTTCAGAAATCTCGGCTTTCTCGGCCTCGGAGCATCCGTCAAGTTTGCCAAGCTCCTCGCTGACCGCACGTGCGGTGCCAACCATCTCTTCCATAAGATCATCGGCATCCACAACAGTGCCCTCACGGCTCTTCATCTTGCCCTCGGGAAGCTCAACCATGCCGTAGGAGAAATGCACAAGGTCTTTGCCCCACTTGAAACCAAGGCGGTCAAGCAGCAACGAAAGCACCTGGAAGTGATAGTTCTGCTCATTGCCCACCACATAAATCATCTTGTCAATGGGATAGTCCTGATAACGAAGTTTGGCGGTGCCTATATCCTGGGTCATGTACACAGAAGTGCCGTCACTGCGCAACAGCAACTTGTGGTCAAGGCCGGCATCGGTGAGGTCGGCCCACACCGAACCATCCTCGCGCTTGTACATGAGTCCCTTTTCAAGCCCCTCAAGCACCTTGTCCTTACCTTCCAGATAAGTATTGCTCTCGTAGTAAATCTTGTCAAAGTCCACTCCCATGCGCTGATATGTGGCATCAAAACCGTCATATACCCATTGGTTCATTTTTTCCCAAAGAGCACGCACCTCAGGATCCCTGGCCTCCCAGGCGCGAAGCATGGCACGAGCCTCCTGCATGAGCGGAGACGCTACGGCAGCCTCATCCTCGGTCATTCCCTGAGCCTGCAACTCTTTCAGTTCAGCCTTGTAATGCTTGTCAAAGAGCACATAGAAATCGCCAATCAAATGGTCGCCTTTCTTGCCGCATGACTCCGGGGTGACACCATTGCCCCACTTCTGCCAGGCGAGCATGGATTTGCAAATATGTATGCCACGGTCGTTTACAATATTGGTTTTCACTACACGATTGCCGCACGCGGTGAGAATCTGCGACAATGAGTATCCAAGCAAAATATTGCGCAAGTGCCCCAAGTGCAACGGTTTGTTAGTGTTGGGCGAAGAGTATTCCACCATTACCAGCGGAGATTGCTCTGTAACCTTTTCTGTGCCCCAATCCTGAGTGTCCTGCACATGCTTGAGCACAGAAGCCCAGAACGAAGGTTCTATAACGATATTCAAGAATCCCTTGATAACATTAAACCGGCTCACGGCAGGTTCATTATCCACCAGCCAGTTACCAATCTCGGTGCCCACAGCTTCGGGAGCCTTGCGGGCTGCCTTTACCCATGGAAATGTCACCACGGTTAAATTTCCCTCAAACTCCTTTTTGGTAGTTTGAATCTGTATATTGTCAGCCGGAGTATCCACTCCGTAAAGCTCGCTGACAGCGCGGCTCACAGCCTGCGATATTATCTGGTCTATTGACATATTGTACTTGAAAAAATGAAACGGAATACAATTAAGAACGCAAAGATAACGCTTTTTGCCGTAACGCGCCGCATATCACGACCATTAACTTTGGTTCACACTTTCTCAAAACCTCATTTCAGCACCAAACAAACAGGTTTACGGACTCAATGTTAAAAAAACACAAACACAAATAAAAGCAACAGTAGAATTC
>CAMWXV010000113.1 GCA_947178305.1 uncultured Porphyromonadaceae bacterium
CATCGCGAACTTCATGGCATTGAGTGTTTTGACCGCACAAGTCACCGTTCCACGCATCAAACCGTAAGCCACACCCGGACCTTCGCCCGCGATATTTACGACTACCACGACCTATCGGCACGAGTGGCCGAATATGCAGCATCCGTCGCCTCACAT
Organism: uncultured Porphyromonadaceae bacterium; assembly: GCA_947178305.1. Lineage (GTDB taxonomy): Bacteria > Bacteroidota > Bacteroidia > Bacteroidales > Muribaculaceae > Paramuribaculum. The sequence continues at coordinate 157 of CAMWXV010000113.1, forward strand.
CTACGCCGTTACAAACGCATGGCCATAAACATTGAAGTATTCATCACCACAAACCCATATCATGAACAGCAACCACAGCGCACCGGCACATATACAATCAATCTTCCCGAACCCACCAGCGACACAATGGAGATAGCCAAAGCGGCAGCCAAGGCACTGGAACAAGTTTGGAAACCCGGCTACGGCTACAAACGAGCCGGTGTAACAGCAACGAAAACCGAAAGCAGCAATTGCCGGCAATTGTCTCTGTTCACCGATCGTGAAAAAGAACAGAAACGCAACCGGCTCATGAACACACTTGACCGATTGCAAAAATCAGGCATCAACATACATCTTGCCGCCACTCAACGTCGCCCGGAAACCAAAGAACAGCAACAACGCACCGACACCGAATGGAAGTAAACAAAATACATAACATCCAACATTCACATTATAACAAACCAAATTAAAATAAAACCATGAGCACAAAAATCCTACTTTGGTCCATTCTTACCACAGGATGCATCCTGACTTGTATGTCTCAAAACCCCAATAAATGGGAGCAAGTTTGGGAAGACAATTTCAACCAAGAAACACTTGACACAGCCAATTGGTCAAAAATACCGCGATGGCACCCTGAATGGGCACAGCACATGTCCTCCGACCCCGCTTGCTACGAAATGCGCAACGGCAATCTTGTCTTAAAAGGGATTATGACACCGGCAGAAAGCAAAGATACCGCACGCTACATAACCGGTGGAGTCTACACAAAACACAAACGAGCATTTCACGGAGGCAGATTGGAAATAAGAGCCAAGCTACAAGGAGCACGTGGCGCATGGCCGGCCATTTGGCTGAAACCGTTTGAAGAAGAAAAATATCCCTGGCCATCAGGAGGTGAGATTGACATCATGGAGCGACTCAACCATGACACAATCGCCTATCAAACCGTACACTCCACATACACCCAGCATCTGAACATACGCAACAACCCGCCACAAGGAGCCACTGGCCACATCAATCCGAACGACTATAACACATACGCCGTAGAAATGTATCCCGACAGCGTAGTATTCTTCATAAACAACAGCCGAACCTTCAGCTACCCAAAAATCAAAACCGACAAAAAAGGGCAATTCCCATTTGACAAACCCTACTACCTACTGATTGACATGCAACTTGGAGGCTCATGGGTAGGAGCGGTAGACACCCTGGACCTACCGGTAGAAATGCACATAGACTGGGTTCGCTACCACAAACAAAAACAATGAAAGCATAAAAACAATACCCATACACTTTATAGAGAAAACATCCCTATGATTATAATTATTACATGAGACACTCATACAGAAAAGACCTTATTTACCCTAAAGCTGTTGGAAAAATATCCGTATCTGTCAATAGCCATTTGAAAATGGAACTTATCAGAAGCGACCAATGCAGACTTTCCACGAACAGCAACAATGCAAATTGACATAATTTCTATGGCCGATTATTCATGAAATGATAAAAACTTGTTCTTACAATTGACTTACGACCTATAGGTGAATGGTTAAAGGAGCAATTTAAGAAGTTACAGCAAATGATGTACCGACCTATTCAACCGCAAAAACAAAGACAAGCAACTGTAAATCAAAACAAAATCCGTGATTATTTAATAACATATCATGGATTTTTTGTACTTTTGCACTTGTATTTGGGCAATCTTTTCCAAGGCAGATTAGAAATATAGAGGCTTATGCCCTCACCTTATATATACTAAGCTTGAGAAAACCTTTATTCCCACATCTGTTCACAAAGATTTTCTCAGGGTCTGTACATTAAGAAGTGTGGCATGCAGTTCCACGCTTAAACCGAAATATTGCTTATATCAATCTAATATGGAACTATTTTGTATTAGTTTTTATCATATTTGATACCATCAAGTTCCCATAATAAACTTTTCAGTAAGCACTATCAGAACACATTCAGAGTTTTACCATTGTCCCTTAAAATATCCATTACGGATATCGTGTGGATATGTATTTGAGTTAGCAAACGATTGCCAACTTTCAACACATTTTGTCTTATCAACATCAATAAATTCCACTTTAGAAATTTGACCAGCAAGTTGTCCTCCGAAGTATAGCATATCTGATTTTAATTCAGCTGCAATGTCTTTAGCATCAGTAATTCTTTGCGGTAACATAGAGAGAACATCAAATAAAATTCTAAGATTTTGTTTCATTATAACATTAGAGGTTATCCATATTGGAAGAAGTAATAATATATATTTCGTTTCAGAATCGAGGTGATAACGTATATGATCAATAGACGATTTGACAATCTCTTGAATTGAAAAATTTCCCTTTGTCAATTGCTGACATTCAGCAGCTGCAAGAAATGAATCTTCCATTCTGTTGTGATCAGAAGATATCACATCTCTTTCAAGACAGTTTCTGATAAACTGCCTATTTTCTTTTACCGATTCTCCTTTATCCTCGGATTTGCCAATAAATGACAAGCGGACAACGGCTCTAATCAAAGGGTACGAATCGCTTAACAATTTGATTTTATCAAGTAATTCGTTTCTTAGCTCGTTTTGAACGAATGCGTCATCAATTTCTGCTATGAAAATATTGATATGTTCCATTGCCAAGTCCAAGAAACGCTTTAATCCTCCAAATAAAGAATCAGCATCATTTGTATCACGAAGTACAGTATAATTATCATTTACAAAGTCGAGAATTTTCTTGAGTACACCATTTGTCTCTTCCTGTGTAAGATGTTTACAACAATCAATAAATGTCACGATCTGATCATCAAAAGCACTAACTGTTACAGATGAACCCGAAATTTTGAAATCGGATTCTATGAATTTAACGACTTGCTCGTTTAGGTATGAAATAAATCTATCCTTCCAAATTCTATTATCACCTGGTTTGAGATCTACTCCCAAAATTGAAATAAGATTGGTATTGAGCAAAGAATCGAATTTAGCAATAATGGCATTGTCTATTTTTTCTTGAGCATCCTTGGGGAGAATTGTGTGAATATCGCAAAAACGGTCAATTGCTGCTCTACGTATAGGCAATGAATCATTGGCTATTCCATTTGTAATAATATCTACTATTGAATCATTGCCCATCCATTCTTTAATATGTACCATTGGCTTTATAATGTCTCGTTCCCTTTCATCCAAAATAATTGGCATATTCATTACCTTCCACCATAATTCAACAGCTTTATCAAGAGGAAGAGAATTATAACAGGTCGTGAGAAGTTCCGAAATATTATTATGATATGAGTCGTATATATTCCATATATACTTTATGAGTACGAAGATTCTGTCAAAATTAAGCCACACACAAAGCCGAACTAACAGAGGCAATACTACATTGCGTTCCCTGCCATTCCATGGGAATCTCGTTTTCGGCTCTATATTTGGTTCCAGCACCTTAATCCATATATCAAATAAGTTTATTGCATCTTCCTCTGAAATGTTCAAAATTTCTTGGCGTGAAAGAGCTGACTTAAGAGCATTTTTATCATTTGATTCCACAAGATAGGATAGAGCAGCATTAAATCTAACTTCAGTGATAAGAGGAAGTACGAGTTGGTTTATATTTGAATTATATGTCATTGATTTTGCCCCTATAGGTTGCCCGTATGCTTCGGTTATAAGATAATAACGGCCAGCTCCGACATATTTTTCAATATATCCGCGCGAGCCTGAATTCCATGATGTTCTATGAGTCCCAATGTTGAAACCATGGGTATGGGTCATTCCGACCTTTTTTTCATTCTTGATTTCTTTTAGGCACAATTCATAATACTTTTTAAATCGGAACTTTTCATTTATATCCCGATTCAACCTCCTATTAAAAGGAATACATGTAAGACTATTTGAAAGCAGCGTTATTGCACTTAACTGATATTCAGACTTGCTGTTTGACATCAATTTTCGGCGTGCATTTCCTAATGCCTCCTCTAAAATTTTCAATGCTTCATCACTTTTATCAATTTCCATCAGAATTTTGGATTTCCATAGTGTACCCCGATAATCTTCTGGAGTTACTCGCCATGAATCCAGAACCTTTTCTAAATCAGAGAACTCACAATGCGATATCAGCCAAAGAGTTTCTTCATAATTTAACTTACGATGTAAGGATGCGTTATTGGGGGAAATCCGTTTACGAATAAGTTGTAAATGAGTCTTAAATCTTTCATCGCCAATAATACGGTATATTTGCAGAAGTGCGACTGATAAATAATCAGCTTTCTTTTTCTCTTTTGTATCAATAGAATCGTAACGATCCATTATTTCTTGAAGAGCCGTTACATACCATTTTGTATTTAACCACGACGGCATAAACGATGTTTGAAGACGCCAAGTATATTCATAAAGGAAATCCATCTTATCTGCATCCTCCAATTCTAAAAAGCCATTACCTATAAAGGCAAATTCAGAACGGCAATCATTGAATTCATTTTCAATTTTATCAGCTGGAAGAATTATCCAATCAGGATACGATTCGCGAATCTTACGCATTTCCGGAATTGATTTTTTTAGCGCATCCTTATTAGAGGGTGAAATGCTTATTTTACCGTTCCACTTTTCGTCCTTCCTGAATTTGTTGCCCACATAAGAAAGTATAAAATCCATGGCTTCCACCGGATCTTCCGAAATGTCTTTTGTTATAATAGGCTCAACTTTTCTGTAACTAAGCAGTTTTACCTCTGAATCGTGAGGACGGGAACCAACATAAATCATGTAAATGGGGAGCATCTGATTTCCCATGATGTCTCGAAACCATCCAAGCCAACTTAGAAAATTTGGGTCATCGCCAGAAAACCCTATTAAGCAGAATTGAGTTTCGATAAGAGCCTGCCGAATAGTATTGACAAATTCCGGAAAGCGTTCCGGATAGGTTCGGTAGTCCTCTTCTGTAATTATAAAGGGACGATTATCAGGAAATGAACCATGAAGTTTTACGATTCTTGGATGTGGCTGATAAATAAGAGAGTCTTTTGAGGTAACTACATTGTAATGACGATAAGCCTTTACCGCAGCTTCTTCTAATAACGAGTCATAGTTTGTAGTAAATATGTCTCGCCAATTAAGGCTTACTAATAATTCGTGCAAGTATCCTGGAGAAATAGAAGCGTTGGGTAGAGAATTCTTGATGATTTCATCAAGTGCTATTCGGCCCATTGTACTTTCGATCTGCTGTGCTAGACGGAGTGCAGATTTTAGTCGGAAATCTCGATCACTAGGTTTTGAATCATACAAGGCAGTGTAAAAGTCTTCACATAATTCGCTCCAATCTTTCATGCGTACATTTTCTCCCATCGCTGCATTCTTGCTAAAGCCTGCACCAACCATTACCGATGCTTTTCTTAAATCAAGAAAAGATCTGATTTGGTTGAGTTTCATCCTCATAGATGAATCTATGGTCTTATCTATTTCCAGAAATCTATTCTCATTCATATTACAAAATTGTATCTAATTCTACCGATAATAATATCATGTCGCATATTTATTTAGAAAATTTGCTATATTCAATTGCGGATTC
>CAMWXV010000114.1 GCA_947178305.1 uncultured Porphyromonadaceae bacterium
GTAGCCATCAATAAAAGCCACTTCAGAATCGTATGAACCTTTGGCAAATAGTTTTTAAAAGGTATTTGAAGAAAAATATTTATATATTAGAATTTTAGATTTGTTCTGTAGTTTAATTTTTAGATTATCTATTTTTGATTTTGCATTATGTCTAAAGATATGAAAATAATGTACGCCATCTCTGATATGTGTATCAGAATCTGGTTCGTGCAACGAACATACGTAAACATCAAATTGTTCTAAGTTTATATTGGCGATTATTATATTAAGTATCTTTTCCGCGCCGCCCCCACTTAAGCTATTGGTAGTGAACAATACTTTCTTTCTCATTTTTTGTAAAAAATAGATTTATTACGTATTTGGATTTAAATAGTGTCAAACATTTGCTCAATAGGTTTCATAAGTGATTGCAAACTGATGTCGTGGCTTCTATTTATGGATAAATTCTGTAATTGTTTCAACTTTGTAGTTGATGACAATATTGAGTAGATTCCGGAATATAAAGCATCCTCATTGTTTTCTGTTATTATACCGGCTTTGCCATCTAGAAGTAGTTCGCTCATACCTGAACAATCAGTAGTAACCACGGCTAATCCTAAAATTATAGCTTCTGTGACAGCTGTACTGTATCCCTCTGAACGAGAAGAACAAACAAATGCATCACATTCAGACATATATTTGTAGGGATTGGATTTGAATCCCCAAAGTTTTATGGTGTCATCAAGTGACAGTTTTTTTATGTCGCTTTCTAATTGTGTGCGCTCTGGGCCGTCACCAATAATCCACAATTCAAAGTCCAAACCGTTATTTTTCAATCGTGATGCTATTCTTACAAGACGATCATATCCTTTTTGTTCAACTAATCGTCCAATAGTGACTAAACGAGTTTTCTTTTTCTTTGGGAGCAATACATGCTCTTGTGATTTAGTTTGTATAAGGGTTGAATTAATAGGGTTGATAAGTGTTTTTACTCTATTCTCCATGCCGTGGAGTTCTATAAATCGTTCGCGAGCATATTTCGAAACAGTTATTATTTGGTTAAACCGTTTGTATGCAGTTAATTGTTTGTTGAAATTTTTGAATATTTTTTTTGCTAACGGCCATGGGTTGGACTTTAAATCGGTGTGCACCCAAGCTATTTTTTTTGAATGTTTATTTGTGGAATATGAAAGTAATTTAGTTGCATATCCTTCGCAAAATGCAATCTCAATATCATTACCTTTTGGTATCCACAAAGAATAAACCCACTTTAAAGGAAAAAAGCTATAAACAAGTTTGTATTTAAGTTTATATAAGAGTTGTTTAATGACGTTGGCATTGTTACATGGTGGTTTTAGAATTGATGTATATTTGATATTGGACTTAAGTTCCGTTTTGTTGACTCCAGTGTTAACCATTGTGCAAAGAGTCACATTGTATTTTTCAATGTTTAAATTGTTTAATAGGATTGTTAGCACTTTCTCTGCGCCGCCACCACTGAGTGATTCTATCAAGAATAAAATATTTGTTTTCATATGGTTTATTTATTCCAATCTTGAAATACGTTGATGTCAATTATTGTTTGGTGTTTGACTGACTATTTATGTATAGAATGTGAGATATTAAATCTATGTTGTCTATAGCTAAATGCGCTGCCTGCAATCAAAACAGCTATATTGACTATGTATACGGTATTGATGTTGCTGAATCCATTTTTTAGAATTGTATAGCCTACAATAGGAGATAACATATAGATACTACCGGTGATTAAGGATAGTTGTTTGATGTGGCCGGTCGCGTGTATTGCAGTGTTGTATACGTTTATTATAAGTGTGAAGATTAGGCCGATGAGCATCAGTCGTAAAAATTCAACGGAATAGAGTGGAACTTCGCCTAACCAGAGGTGTATTATTTCTTTGGTAAAGATAAATAGGGGAATTGCAACGGTTGAGAATGTGAGTATCATAAAAGCAAGTGCGTGTTGCATCGTTTTTTTCATTGCTGTGATGTCCTTTGCTGCGTACTGCTTGACTATCTGTGGTTTGAATGCTTGAAATATTGCCATTGAAAAGCCTGAGACGGCAGTTATGACAGTACCGGTTATGCTGGCAGCTGCATTGGCCACGACACCAAAGAACATATTGAGTAGCAGCGGTATGCTCTGAGTGCGAGCTATATCACACATGTTTCCGTATAAATCATATCCGGAATAAGCAAGCATTTCGCGCATCAATTTCTTGTCAATCAAAAAGTGAAAACGAGTGCATACAAAGTGTTTTATGCAATATATTCTATACATGAATGCCGATATAATGCTGACTGTAAGCATTAAGGATGCATATATTATTAGTCGTTCTGAATTTATAGATAGGATTATGTATGCAATTCCGAGTTTTAAAATCGCATTGATGATTTCAAAATAAGCATAAATACTCATTCTTTCGTGGGCTATGATGGCAGCCGTATAGGGTACTTGTGTGAAACTTACCATCATTGACAGGATTGAGAACTGGTAGAGCACGTTGACGGCAAACATCTTGTCGGCTGGAAAGTTCATTTTGTTATTTACGAACCATAGCCCTGCCGTTTCAGCCAGTATAGCTACAATAATGGCTATGGCGATGTGGATAAGTAGTGATGTGGAGAATATTTTTTTGAGTTTGTCCGTGTTGCTGCTGCCAAGCTCAAATGTTATGAATCTTGATGTGGCTCCGGCCATGGCTGTGTTGAGAAATGAGGCCATGCCAACAACGCCTCCTATTACACCGTAGATGCCGTAGTCGTCTACGCCAAGTGCTTTCAGAACGATGCGCGAGGTATATAAGCCTACGACGGTGATTAGCATCATTCTTAGTGTGAGTGCTATGGCGTTTTTTGTAATGCTATGATTTGGCAAGGCGTTAATATATTCCACGATAAATGGATTGCATCTTATGATTTCTTAATGTTGGAAACAAGTTCGTCTATAATTTGCTTGTCAATTTGAGAGTCAAATTTTCGTGCAAACAGTTTGTCTGATGATAGCAATTGGTTCAAATCGCTTTGGCGATAAGTGTATGGTCCACCTCTGTTCCAATCTATTTCCCGGACGCATCCGTTATATTCATCATCTGAGTCATAAAGAGTGTCCTTAAATATAGAGTTCCATGCTATTGTCTGCTTGTATATTTCATCACAACAGGGTGTATACCGATACAATGTTATTATATTATTTTCGTGATTTAGTAGATGTTTCACAAATTTATCTGTCATAGTGGCCCAGTTGCATCCCTTTTGGAATTCAATGGATGGTCTAGTTCTTATGATTCCAAATCGTTTTTGAATGTTGACAGCTTTATTGCGTAATGTTTCAAATATTATACGTAAATACTTATTTGAAATTTTGTAATAAGCTGTAAAAGGAACATAATATGATATTCTTTCTTCTAAAGATCTTTTATTGCTGCTTCCTTGTGCATATCCGATAAAATTTGTCTCTGGTTTAACAGATGAGCAGTAATGGTGAATGAAATCTTGATTATGTAATGGTAAATCTTGGCCGCTAACCAAATGATAGTATGAGTATGAACCATTAGAGGAAGCTGCTTTCAATACTGCTAATTCTGCTTTTATTTGCGATATGTCGCCCCACCTTATTGTGATTGATTGTTTGATGATAATACTACTGTTTATTGGTTGGTATATGTCGTGTTTGTCTATGAGGCTTTTTTTGTCTAAAAGTAAAAATATGTCATTGCGTTTGTCATCAATGCACTCAAGCAGCTTATTAAGCGTATAAATATCTTTATGGGCAATAATGCAATATGCGTGTTTCATTTGATGTTGGCTTTTGTTATCAGTAGTTATCATTATCTGAGTGTGCTAAGATGTTTGCGCCAAGGGGAGAGGAGTAGGCGTGTGGGGGTGTAGAGGTATGCAGCGGAGATGGCAAACAGTTTGCATTTCATAGTGTTGTGGTGATCACTGAGCGCTACGGATAATGAGTTTTTAAGCTTGAGTTGCAGATGTTTTATGCGAGAGTCTCTTTTTTTGTTGGAGCGTAATGCAGTATATAGCAACCATATGAGGCAATAAGCACGTTGGCTGTATGCGGCGTTAAGATATTTGGGGTGGCCAATGCTGCATTGTTTCACTATCTTGTCCCATACCAAGTGCAAGGAGTATGTGTTGTGGTTGAAGTGGCGGTTTGTGATGCTACCCGGAGTGTCGTTGTAATGGTAATAGCTATTGTTGGTGATTCCTACTCTTTGAGCCTGGTTCAAAAGGTTCCATGTTGTCATTACATCTTCACCATATGTTATGCGTGGGTCAAACTCTATTTGGTGGTATAGTTGTGTTTTTACCATTTTTGTGCAGAGAGAGGACATTATGGATCGGTGATGTAAGAATGCATGTATTGATTGCTCTTTGTTGAGTATCAAGGCATCATTGCATGGTGACTTACTGTCGTTGCGCTCATCACCAGCGATTTTGAATGTCAGTATGTCAAGTCGATTCGTTTCAATAGTGTTGACAAGCTCTTGTATGGTGTTTGTCTCAATCCAGTCGTCGGAATCAATAAATAATGTATAGGTACCTTTTGCGAGCTTTGCAAGTTGTTTGCGGGCTGATGCTATACCTGAATGCTGAGTGCTGTGAAACTCTATGCGGTGGTCTCGTTTGGCGTATTCTTTGCATATTTCAGAACTTGAATCAGTGGATCCGTCGTCCAATAGCGATATGTGCAGATTGTTGTATGTTTGAGCTGTTATGCTGTCAAGGCATCTTTTGAGGTACTGCTCGGTGTTGTATATCGGCACGAGCACTGACACCAAAGGCCGAGGCGTTTCCGTGGTCATTGACATTTGCGCTTATAATAGCACTTGCCTAATATCCCTATTGGAGCTGTCAGCTTCACAATCCATGCATATTTGCCGTGATATGAACTCCATTCTGTTTGATTGCCTACTCTCGTGCGAAAAGCGTGGTATCTAAGGGCATGTCTTAATGCGTTGCACCAATTGGATGCGTTGTTTATGCGTTGGTAATGATAAATCATGAATCCAATTGGGTTTTCCATCATTATATTGTATATATTGCTGGATAGACCATTGGTGTGGTATTCGCAAACAGTTAATGAATGGTTTAGTGTAAGGAAACTCCAATTGGCTCCTATGCGATCGTAAACCACACTCTCTGTAACAAAATGTTCGCCATCAATAATCGGAAACGGATATTGCCGAGCTATGTTGGTTTTGAAAACGAATGAACGCTCTCCGTTGCAACCGTTTTTTTCCAATTCTTGCAGGGTCGTAGTTGCTATGTTGTTTGAAAAACATTTACCCAAAACTTTCTTGTCTGGAGATTCTTTTAACGCTATTATTCCGCAAATTCTTGTATTGTGGAGTAACTTATCTTTGCAATTAGCTATGGTTATCAAACAGCCATCGGGTAGATAGTCATCGGAATCAACAGCAAAAAACAAGTCCCCCATGGCCAGAGCTAATGCATGGTTGTAAGCTCTGTGCTTACCTCCATGTTCTTGTTGGTAATATCTTATGCTGAAAGGGGCTTGCGCAATGAATTGCTGTACTGTATGGGTGGTGTTGTCGGTAGAGCCGTCGTCAATTATTAGCCATTCAAAATCAAAAAACTGCTGCCTGCAAAGACTTTTGAAAGTTTGTTCAAGAGTCTTTGCCCTATTGTATGTGGGTGTGAATATGGTCAGCA
>CAMWXV010000115.1 GCA_947178305.1 uncultured Porphyromonadaceae bacterium
GTTAAGCAGCAGGCAAGCTAAATAAGGTTGGCTATTGTTGATGTCAATATTAATAAGTGCCGAACCTCTATAAGTTAAGAAGTTCCTATAGTCACTTTCTATATTGGTTATTACGGAATGAAGTCTATGGACTGTTGTATCTATATGAACCTCATACACATGATTAGAAATCTTATCAATATTCACCGAGGAGGCTTTATACTGTTCTTTTGGGTCTTTTTTATTATGAGTGGTTGGATTTATACTCAAATCAATAAGACCTCCGACCTTAGCTTCATATATGTTCCTTGAGTAACTGTGTATTTTACTATCTACTTCCAAACCATTATTCTCATACCAATATGACAAATATGGATAAGACTTTATCTCTGCATCATCATCTTCAAGGGAGAAATAAGCTTTGTCTTCATGAGGGCATGAGACATCCTGAAGTTTAAATTCCTCAGATGAATACTTAGAATTCCATCTATACCAAAATGCCTTTTCACCTGGGATATATACATTGTCACACTCAATGATGCCTGTGCTTATAAGATAATCCTTATACCATACAATATCCTTGATGTTATTCCTCAGTATAGACATACTAACTGGTACCCATCCATTATCATTAATCAAATCCTTATTCCTTGCAGGTATTGATGATAAAAGAGACAGGAAATAGTACAGCTTTCCAATATTGAATCTGAGATTGGATTTATACCCATAGTCTGTTGGAGGGAATTGTTTGATATGAGCCTCCAAATCAAGATTGTTAGGCAAAAGAATTTTCCTCCTGTGTTTATGATGGAATAAGACAAGTGTAACAAACCAAGAAGAATTATAATCAATCTTTTCAGGTAACCTCAACCATTTCTTTATCTTCTGTAATATACTCATATATTCTTTTCTCCATTATGATGGGAAAAACACGGTCAGTAGTTATAAGCCACTTATTTTTTTAATGATTTCAGATGTTTCCCTCCAATCTTCAATAGGCTTAATGCCCCTCCCTTTTCTGGAACTTCTAACCATAGATTCCTGAAATCAATTTTACAACACTGCAAGAATTGAGCGCCCAACAATCCTACACAATTCTGTGATTTAAGAGCCAATGCAACCTCAAAATTTAATGTAGTCATGCTTAGGGCTATTGGCGAATCATTCTCGCTCAATCTTGCCTTTATAACATATACATCTGATTTGGTTAATCCACCGGCAGTTATAACTTCCTCCTGTATTTCTGTTTCAAAAAACTCGAAAAACTTTAATACTAACGGTGAGATTGCATTGCTATTACAACCACTGTCTAGCATAAATCTAAGTGGCCTATTCTTTCCATATATGTTTAAGTAGAATAAGGGATGTTCAAAACTTCCTTCTCTTTCTATGGTATAACGTTTCATAATACAAAATTACAAAAAGAAGCCGTAGGTGAAGGCTTCTTTTTGTAGTTTGTTTAACAATTACGAACGGAATACCACATCAATGACTTTCTGATTTAGGATGCTGATTGGAGAGTAGTCCTTACGGATATATCCCTCAGTGACTCTATGAGCTGATGAGTGGTTCAGAGCAAAGCCTACTTCTGCGGTTGAGGCTCCACATTCATTTTGGGCTATTGTAGCCCATGAGTGCCTGAATGTATAGACACAAAGGTTTGGTAAGTCATTTGCTTTGCAGAACTTCTTGATGCCATTATTGACATTAACATTGAAACTGTTACTGTCTTGATATCTCAGATTGAAGTTAAGAAGATAGTCATTATCAGACTTATACTTTTCAAACAAAGACATAAGCCTTTTGGGTATCTTGACTTCAAGATAGGCTCCATCTCTTCTAAACTTCTTTGTTTTCTGCCGATGATAACATAAAATACCATCTCTGAAATTGTCTTTTCTCAATTCAAAGAGGTCTGCTGTATTCATTCCTGCAAGACAGAATACCATTTCAGCCACATCTCTGCCTAACTCTGATAAAGATTCTTTCATCTTGCTTTCAGGTACAGGTGCATTGAAGAACCTCTGTAGAACCTCAACTGATACAGCTCTTTTCTCCGGCACATCTGCCTTTGGAATAACTATCTTCTTGAAAGGATTGCGCTTAATTCTGATGATATTCTTTTCCTCATCATTAAACTCATCCATTGCTGTATTATACATCATCCTTATGCAGACAGGGTACATTTCTTTAGCCCTGCTTGTTGCAGAAAGTGAGTTAATCCAGTTCTGAATGGTTTTGGTGGTAATGTCTGAAAACATCACATCACTTTTGCCGAGATACTTCTGCAAGGAGAGTAAAGCCCAATTATAGTTCTTGGAGTTTCTTTTCATTCCCCAATCATCAGCCATTCGGAAGATATATCTCATGGCATACTTGGAGAAAGAAATATCCTTATCAATATTAGTGAGGTATCTTATCACCTCATTAATATCCCACGAGGATATATCCACTGCATTGAGCCTTTCGGCATACTGTCTTATGAGAGTTGAACAGTAAGAGAGAATCGCATGGTCTCTGATCTCTCCCTTTCTCAACTTTCCCTTATCTATGGTCTTGTTTGTGGCTATGTATCTTGCCACTCTGTTATGTGTGACTCTGATAAACACTGAGTATAGACCATCATTCCTCGGCGTTCTCACACAGGCTTTGAAAGTTGCCATATTTGATTAATTATAAGTGATTTATCTGACGATTTTAATATCAAACATTGAGTAAATCTCTATCAAACATAGCATCAAACATTAATTCAACAATAGCCAAAACATACAATAAAACAGGTCTGCCAAACTAATGACAAACCTGTTTAACTTGTTGTATATTAGTCTTTAGAGTAGTTTCTTCGACTATTGATTATTCTTCGATGGCAGCCTGCGCCGCAGCGACACGGGCTATAGGCACGCGGAATGGTGAGCAGCTAACGTAGTTCATGCCAAGCTTGGCGCAGAACTTAACGCTGGAGGGCTCTCCACCGTGTTCGCCACAGATACCAACTTTGAGTTCGGGTTTGGTGGCGCGACCTTTTTCTACACCCATACGAACGAGTTGACCAACACCTTCTTGGTCAAGAACTTCAAAGGGATCTGTCTTGATGATTCCGTGTTCTTTATAGAACTTGAGGAACTTGGGAGCATCGTCACGAGAGAATCCGAATGTCATCTGTGTAAGGTCGTTGGTGCCGAATGAGAAGAAATCAGCAACGGTAGCAATCTCGTTAGCTGTCAATGCGGCACGAGGCACTTCAATCATTGTACCAATCTTATAAGGTACAGATGAACCCTTTTCTTCAAATACTTTTGCGGCTGTAGTGTTGATTACATCTGCTTGGTTCTGAATTTCTTTGAGTGAACCAACCAAAGGTATCATGATTTCGGGATGAACATCTATGCCGCGAGCTTTAACTGCAAGTGCAGCTTCAATGATGGCACGAGTCTGCATCTCGGTGATTTCGGGGTAGGTGATACCCAAACGGCAACCGCGGTGACCAAGCATGGGGTTGAATTCTTCCAAGGAATCAACTTTTGCTTTCACTTCTTCAAGAGTCAAGCCGATTTCAGCAGCAAGCTCTTTTTGTGTGGCGGTCTGATGAGGAACAAATTCGTGCAATGGGGGATCAAGCAGACGGATAGTAACTCCATAACCGTCCATGGCTTCAAAGATGCCTTCAAAGTCACCACGCTGCATGGGGAGAAGTTTGGCAAGAGCTACGCGACGACCTTCCTCATCGCTGGCAAGAATCATCTCGCGTACTGCTTTAATACGGTCGCCTTCAAAGAACATGTGTTCTGTGCGGCACAGTCCGATGCCTTGTGCTCCGAAATGGCGAGCCTGCTTGGCGTCACGAGGGGTGTCAGCGTTAGTGCGAACGAGTGTTTTTGTAAATTTGGCAGCCAGGTTCATGATGGCTCCGAAGTCTCCGCCGAGTTCAGGTTCAGTGGTTGGCACCTGACCGTTGTAAACTTCACCGGTGCTACCATTGAGCGAAATCCAATCGCCTTCGTGGTATGTTTTGCCGGCCATAGTTACGGTCTTTTCTTTATAGTCTACACGAATTTCTCCTGCTCCGGATACGCAGCATTTACCCATGCCACGAGCCACAACTGCAGCGTGAGAAGTCATACCTCCACGCATGGTGAGGATACCTTGAGCCACTGCCATACCGCGAAGGTCTTCAGGTGAAGTTTCAATGCGAACCAACACAACTTTCTTTTTCTTTTCAGCCCAAGCTTCAGCGTCTTCTGCGGTGAACACAATCTGACCAGCTGCGGCACCTGGAGATGCGGGAAGACCTTTTGCTACAACTTCAGCGCGTTTAAGGGCTGATTTGTCAAATACCGGATGGAGAAGCTCGTCAAGTTTTTGAGGCTCCATGCGAAGCAGAGTAGTTTTTTCATCTATTTCACCGGCACGAAGCAAATCCATTGCAATTTTTACCATGGCAGCACCAGTGCGTTTGCCGTTACGAGTCTGGAGCATCCAAAGCTTACCATCCTGAATGGTGAACTCCATATCCTGCATGTCTTTGTAGTAGTCTTCCAAACGACCGGCAATGGCTATAAGCTCGGCGGCGCAAGTAGGCATGGACTCTTCCAATGAAGGATATTTAGATGCGCGGTCCTCTTCAGAAATGCCTTGAAGGGCAGCCCAGCGGCGAGAGCCTTCTACTGTGATTTGCTGTGGTGTGCGAATACCAGCCACAACGTCTTCACCTTGAGCATTGATGAGATATTCACCGTTAAAAATGTTTTCACCGGTAGCGGCATCGCGGCTGAATGCAACACCGGTAGCGGAGTTATTGCCCATGTTGCCATAAACCATAGCTTGTACGTTTACAGCAGTACCCCATTCTTCGGGTATTTGGTTCATGCGGCGATAAAGGATGGCGCGTTCGTTCATCCAGCTGTCAAATACAGCGCAGATACCACCCCAAAGTTGTTCCCATGCGCTATCGGGGAAGTCCTTTCCGGTGTAATCTTTAACGGCGGCTTTGAACAAGCTAACGAGATTTTTGAGGTCTTCAACATCAAGGTCGGTGTCAAGTTTCACACCTTTTTCGGCTTTCACCTTTTCCATGATCTCTTCAAACGGATCAATGTCGGCTTTGCTCTTTGGTTTCATTCCAAGAACAACGTCACCGTACATTTGGACAAAACGGCGGTAGCTGTCCCATGCAAAGCGGGGATTGCCGCTCTTTTCTGCAAGAGATGCTACTGTTGCATCGTTCATACCAAGATTGAGCACAGTGTCCATCATGCCGGGCATGGATGCACGGGCGCCTGAGCGTACTGATACGAGAAGGGGATTGGTAGGATCATTGAATTTTTTGCCGGTGAGTTGCTCTACATGAGCTATTGCTTCTTCAACTTCTTTTTGAATTTTGTTCACTACCTCATCACGGCCATACTGGGTGTATTCGGTACAAACCTCAGTTGTGATGGTGAAACCGGGAGGCACAGGCATTCCAAGGAGATTCATCTCGGCCAGGTTGGCACCCTTGCCGCCGAGGAGGTTGCGCATCGAGGCATTACCCTCGGCTTTACCGTCTCCAAACGTGTAAACTCTTTTCATTAGATGGTTACTTGTTAAATTAAAAATGGTAAATATGTTGAATTTTAATATTCGTTGTTGTCTTTCCTGTCCGATGTCAGGCAAGTATTTAGGTGTTGTCCATGGAG
>CAMWXV010000116.1 GCA_947178305.1 uncultured Porphyromonadaceae bacterium
CCAAACGCGGAGCTAATGAGCTTTCTACATGCTTAGTTTCCACTTGGTTTTCGTGCTGCAACAGGCCGGAAACTGCCAATTACAACCTTATCCTCTAAAGTTTCGGGGGCTTCGCGAGGTTTTCGGCTCCCTATTCCCGATTTACCTGCACCGCCTTGTCGATTAGTCTCGGAAAAAGGACAATCGGGCGATGTCTTGTCTTCCCAACTTTTGGGAGGATTAAGCTAATCTACTGTACTTCAATTAAGCAGCAAGAGCGTAGTTATTTTCGCCATTTAAAATTGCTGATGTCCAAGTTTTAAGAGCACAGGCATCATGGCTCTGCATGCTTACACACCACCTCTACACGCTGTCAAAACCAGTCAACCCCATGTAGGCGCTATGGCGCATAATATTTTGCAAATATAGATTCTATATACAAAACATGCAAATCATTAACATATATTTACGCCAAATCACACGCTGTAAAATTATGTGAGGTCGTTATGATGCTTCTCAGGCACTACATATAGCTGAGCATTTTCAAATCTTGTTACGATAACAAAAGTGCCTTCAGCTATGAATCCACGTTCACTTACGGCGTCAAATTCCTGGTCTTGAATCATAATTTTGCCTCCGGGACGCATATCGGTAGAAGCCTTGGCTCTATGTCCTATGAATTGTCGCATGGATGTGTCAACTCCTATGTAACCATCCTCCACGAGTTGAGATTTGAGCAATTCCGTATGTTTACGTATGAATTTAGGACCGTAACGTGAAGTCAGATACCAAGCCAATCCTATGGTGAGAATCAAAGCAACAGAGAATGTGCCGATTGCTTTCCACACAGCTGTCATGT
The DNA here is from genome assembly GCA_947178305.1 of uncultured Porphyromonadaceae bacterium. Classification (GTDB taxonomy): domain Bacteria; phylum Bacteroidota; class Bacteroidia; order Bacteroidales; family Muribaculaceae; genus Paramuribaculum. The sequence continues at coordinate 839 of CAMWXV010000116.1, forward strand.
CCATACCCAATTCAGGTATAGTGAAACTTTGAATTAGCGCTGCAATTATGGACACACTTATGGCGGCAATTCCACTGATTCCGCATATGCCGAACCCCGGAATCACAAACAGTTCAAGCAATATTAGCACTGCTCCGACCACAAACAGCACAGCCACCCATGCGCTCACTACACCTACAAGGCATAGTGGCAGGAAATAGAGCAATGCTGCCGTACATGCCACAACTGATGGAAATCCCATACCCGGACTGTGCATTTCAAAATATATGCCTCCGAGAATAAGAGTTATGAGTATGGCTTGAACGGCCGGATTTGTGAGAAATCCCATAAGTATGGTTTCCCATTGTGGTTTATATTGTGTTATGTTGTATTCTGTGATGTCAAGTTGACTGAGGAGATCGGCAATTGATTCTGCCTTGCCATCGGCGAACCCCCATTTTATGGCCTCGTCAGGAGTGAATGTAAGCACCTTTGTTGAATCCACAAGCCCCGGTACCTCTATGCGTGAATCCACCATGGCTTCTGCCACCAGCGGATTTCTGCGCCACTGCATCGTGGAGTCCTTGCCCATTGTCTTGCCGTGACTTTCAGCTGTGGCACGCATCATGGCGCGCATATACGATTGATATTTGTCGGGCATAGCCGTTCCGTCTGCGCCGTTTACCACTGTGGCGGCGCCCATGGATGCGTCGGGACGCATATATACAGAGTCGCAGGCCAAGGCTATCAACGCTCCTGCCGATGCTGCATTGTTGTCTACGAATGCCACCACCGGCTTGTGAAAATGCAGTAATGCGGTGCGTATGCTGTCGGCATGTTGAACCGAGCCTCCGTAAGTGTTGAGATGTACCAATAGCAAATCGGCATTCTGTTCGTTGGCTTCTTGTATGGCGCTGTATGTATATTGCCATGTTGTTGAGCCTATTTCGTCATCAATGCGCAACACATAAACCGAGGTTGAGGCCAGCATGCTTAGAGAGGCCAGTATGGTCAGAGTGATGGAAAGTAGAAAGTGTTTCATGTCGGTTGGTGTTTGGTCATACAGAAGTGGTCTTTATCATAGTGGAATCTTGCTCCTTGGGGTGAAGCGGTTCCGGAGTCTCACTTTCGGGAATGGAATCCTGATGAGAGCTTATGGAATCGGGAATAACAGATTTATTTACACTGTCAGGTTTCTCTTGTTTTTTGGGCTGAATGCGTTTTTTGCCAAGATGTAGTTGCACCACAGTGTACCCTTCCTCTTGGTTCACAGCCTGGTCGCGATTGGATGGATTTATGATAACTGGAGTGCCCGGTGTCACATATTCCACCAGTTTCATTATGTTGTCATTGTGAATACGTATGCATCCGTGGCTTGATCTGCCGCCGAGTGACCATGGTGCGCATGTGCCGTGAATACCAACTTGGGTGGTTACGGGATTCGTGATACGAATAAACCTTGGGCCATATTGTCCCTTGACTTTGGATGTTTTTCCGTCATCGTCTGTATAGAGCCAATCTGTGGAATCGTATGTGATGCCGGCAGAGAAAAATCCCTCGGGAGTGCGGTTGTCACGTTTGGCGTGTTTTGTTCCATAGTTGCGCGAGCAGCACATCCTGTAGCGATCCACTTCCACGCCGTAACGGTCATAAAGAATCACATACATGGATGATTTGTCCACAATGATGAAATAGGGATGCTTACTTGCGAGTAGTTTTTGAGCATATTTCACATCTTGTTCGGCAATACGAGGTATCACACCTTGCTTGTACTCCGGCCAATGTATTGAAGTTCGCATGAATCTTAATGCTTCTTCAGTTTGTTTTATCTTGTAGTCAAGTGCAGTATGAACCTTGATAGGTGGTTCCGGAGCCGGAGGTATGATAATGGCGTCCAAAGGTATGTCAACGGTGTTGTTTTCGCAAGTGTCATTATTGTTGCCTGTTTTGGTGCAACCGACAGCAATCAGTGCTATTATGATAAATGCAAATAGATATTTCATGATATCGAAATGCGGATAAGTCAAAGAGTAATCAAGATGGGGACAAAAATAGTTAAAATATCGGAAATCTTCTATTGTTTACGACCAAAATCATCAGGCACTTTCACCAACATGGCTGTGACTATTGTAAACACGCAGCATATTGTTACCCATAGGAAAAACAGTTCATAACCCATCGTTTCCTGTAATTTTCCGGCTATCATGCCGGGTAGCATCATGCTAAGAGCCATAAATCCGGTACACATGGCGTAGTGGGATGTTTTGTTTGGGCCTTGAGAATAGAATATAAGATACATGGTATAGGCGGTGGTGCCGAATCCGTATCCTGCTTGTTCCAATGCCACGCAACCGTATATAACAGGGATGCTCACATGTGTTGACATGCTCAGATACACAAAAGCCAAACATGTCAGCGACATGCTCCATGCCATGGGTTTTAGCCAACGTGCAAGTCCTCCGTGCGACACCACAATGCCTCCGGTTATACCTCCAAGCATCAACGCTATAATACCAATTGTTCCGTAACATATTCCTACCTGAGCTGTGGTAAGTCCAAGCCCTCCGGCTTGTTGTGAGTCCAAAAGAAACGGACTGATTAGTTTCACAAGTTGGGCTTCAGGGAAACGGTAAAGTAGCATAAACAGCATGGCGATACCCATGTGTGGTTTCTTGAAGAAGCTAGAGAATGAGCTTCCGAACTCATTGACAAGCTGCTGGAGGGATTCTAATCGTTTTCCGCTTTTGTCATGCTTGGAGTGAGGCAATACAAGTGTGTGCCATGCTGCCATTAGCATGAAAAGTATTGATAGTGTAGCCGTGACCGCAACCCAAGGAGTGTGTGGCGATGCTGATGGATAGCGCAATTCTATCCATCCTGCCATTGTTACCAATGCACCTTGTCCCAGTAACATGGCTATGCGATACACGGTGGTGCGTATGCCCACAAAGAACGACTGTCGCTCCTGCGTCAGAGCCAGCATATAGTATCCGTCGGCCGAAATATCATGAGTGGCAGAAAGAAAGGCCACTATCCAAAATGCGGCAAGCGACAAAGCAAACCATCCGCTGCAGGGTAAAAGCAAAGCTATGGAGCCAAAACCGACCGCCATGGCACATTGCATGGCTATAATCCATTTGCGGCGTGTGCCCATCATGTCCACAATCGGGCTCCATAGAGGTTTTATCACCCAGGGCAAATATAGCCAAGAAGTGTATAATGCTATGTCTGTATTGCTGATGCCAAGTTGTTTATACATTATCACTGACAGAGTCATGACCACGGCATATGGCACGCCTTCAGCAAAATATAGGGTTGGCACCCAAGCCCATCCGTTTTTTCGTGCTCCCATTGTCAATATAGTCTTGAGAGCTGAGACCCCGGATAGTAATGTTGTAGAATCAGATCGTGTGTTATTCCGGCATCAGCCATTGACGCCGCTCCTATTTGGCATAGTCCCACGCCGTGTCCCCATCCGGCACCATTGAAAATCCATCGCTGTGGCACACCGTCAGCATCAACATCCAGAGCGTCTGCTACAAAGGCAGAGCTGTAAAGATGCGTTTTTGATAGCGATCTGCGAATCTCCAGTTCTTTGCCTATTGTCATGGAGTGTTTGGTGCCTTTAATCTCCAATACGTCAATTCGTGCTGAGGGGCCGCGATGAATAGGAGTTATAGCCAATATGCTGCCAAAGTCCACTCCTGTTCGTTCTTGTACCAGTGTGGCAAGTTCCCGGGCGGTGTACTCTACTTTCCATCTGTAGAAATCAGGTGTGTCAAGATCATATCCGTTTAGCACTTTGGAGAGTAATGATGGTGATGGTGCGGCGCACCAGGCTTTAGGTTTTTCCAGACACCATTTACGAGCTTCATGCTCATCGGTGAGGTCCGGCATTGGCAGAGAACAATCATAATCGCGTTTGGCAGCAAGATATATCGGATTTTCATTTCCCCAACAGGTTGAGAACTTTTCCATTATTCCGCCGCAGCACTTTGAAAACCTTGCATCGCACAGTTCGCCATTGCTTGTCAAAACTACACCTCGCGTAGCTTCTATTGCTCTAGACACTGTTTCCTGCATATCTTGGCGCAAACCCTGATAGCGCTGACAATGGTCGTCGGCACACACATCAAATAACGTATGGTCATCGTGGTCATACCATTTTATGCGCATGTTTTCATTTTCCACCATCTCCTGTTCGCAATGTTTGCGCTTATGCTGCATTTGAGCCAAGAGCCAACTGCGTGAAATCACGGCGTGAGCTTTAAGGAACTCTTCCGGTGCATCTGCATTCATCTCAGAGCTGATCACGCTGCATAGATATTTTTCTACATTCACTGCGTTTATAGCCATAAGCCTACCCGAAGGCATTGTGATTACGCGTAGGGTGCCTTCAAATGTCTGCTCCATTTTTTGCTCCCAATGAAACCCTATTCCTATTACCACATTATGGAGAGTGAACGAGCACTCTTTTTCCATTGGGGCAAGCTCTATGGGTTCTGTTAAGCAGACTTTTCCTGATATACGGTTGCCGTTGGAATCTGAGAAAGCACCATGTAGAGTCACCTCTATTGTATCCGATTCCAATATGCCTACATTTACTAACGGTTCTGATGAGCAAGTCATATCTCTTGTCTTGTGAAGCTGGTTTGAGCTATAATCTCTTTGAGTTTTTGTATAGTCAGAGTTCGGAAATCATATTCGCGAGGCAAGCACCACAC
>CAMWXV010000117.1 GCA_947178305.1 uncultured Porphyromonadaceae bacterium
AATCCGTTAAACCATATGTTATAAAACATATTTTTAACTTTTGTTAAGGATTAACCACCAACTGCTTCTTGTACGATCGGCGGCGACGGTGAAGTCTGCGTTCAAAATATTGCCATTGACGCTGTACATTTTCATTATTCTCCAATTCAAGATTACTTTCGGCAAACTTGAATCCAAGTTTATTATACACAGGAACGAGGTCTGCAAAAATCATTGCATTCACACCTCGCGACAAATACTCCTTTTTAACCGCTATCAACATAAGGTCTACAACATCGTTGTGTCCCTTTATACCTTTAAGCAAATGCCACCAACCAGTTGGAAACAGTTTACCACGAGATTTCTGCAATGCACGCGACAAAGACGGCATGGAAATGCCTACCGCCACAAGGCGATCCTCGGCATCAACTATCACGCTCACGCAATCAAGACGAATTATGCCAAGATATTTATCAATATAGTAATCTATCTGCTCGGGAGTCAACGGTGAATAACCGTAGAGGTCGTTATAGGCTTCGTTGATGAGATTAAACAGCGCTACGCCATATTCCTCCTTGATTTTTTTACGCGAGGTAAATTTAAGCGCCCTGAGATTGTATTTCTTTGCAACGATGTCGGCTATACGAAGATACTTATCCGGTAACGTATCCGGCACTACTATGCGATACTCCACCCACTCGGCATCGGCGGTATATCCCATACGCTCCACATGTGACGGATAATAAGGGTGATTGTATATGGTGGCTATGGTGCCAAGTTCGTTAAACCCATAGGTTAGCATTCCTTCATGGTCCATGTCCGTGAATCCCATGGGGCCTATTATTTCCGTCATACCTTTAGAACGCGCCCAGTTTTCAGCTGCCGCGAACAAAGCATCAACAACTTCAGAATCATCAACAAATTCAACCCATCCAAAACGTGCTTGTTTAATCCCTGTGCGCTCATTAAGATTATGGTTTATCAAGGCAACAATACGCCCTACCGGACGACCATTGCGATAAGCCATGAACGGCTGTGCTTCGCAAAAGGCAAAAGCGGGATTTTTTGACGGAAGAAAGGTTTCTACCTCGTCAAGCACCAATGGCGGCACATAGCAATCGTTACCGTCATAAAGCGATATTCCAAACTTGACAAATTTTTTCAATGCTCCGCTTTTTAACGGAACCGGCACAACTTCAACAGCTGACATTTTATTTATATTATAATAATGTGACAACAGTAACAAATCAACCCGCAACGACACGCGAGCTAAACCACAACAACGCTCCAACCAACACTACAAGAAAGGCAACAATGCCAAGATAAAAGCCAAGATTGGACCGATGGGCTATGGCCATGCGCAGATGATGAACAGACGGATAACGCTGGCGAGGGTCATTGGCACAACATTTATCGGCCACCCTACGCAAATGTGCGGGTGCGTTGGGTACTTCCGACAACAATTCTTTGAGAACAATACCGAAGCTGAATATGTCATCGGCCGCATCGGCAGGAGACAGCTTTTCGCGTTGGTCAAAACCGACATCAATAAGCTTGAGATTACCGATGTTCTCAGTAAATATCACCGTTTCGGGACGAATGGGAAAATGCACAACATGATTGCGCTGGATATAATCAATGGCATCAACAAGATTGTGACACACTTGGTCAAGGTGATGCTGTGTCACTTTTTGTTCGGTGATGAGTTTGCGCAATGTGTCACCGTAGACATCATCGGTGATGATACACATCCCAAGCCCCGGCACTTCTTCATAGTCGTTTATCATCACGATATTGGGATGCGCAAGGTTATAGCGCACATCAAATTCTTTTTCAATCATAGCTTCAAAGCGCGGATCCTGCTTATAAGCGGGTTTGAGCGTTTTGAGCATCACCCATTTGCCGTATTTCTTGGCGGTGTAGACATCGTAGTATTCCTCGTCCCATGCCGGAAGGAGTTCTATTTCGGTCCATTTCTCGGTTGAGTGCGCCGAAGGCACAGTGGTGAATTGTTGCTGAGTCATTGCGATGAAGAGATTAATTAAACCGTGTTAAAAACGCTGATATTCAAGTTGATTGTTGGTGTCAACATCCAACAGAATCATTGTAGATGGACTAATATAGGTAACTTCATATGTGAAACGTCCCTGAGAAGAGTTGATATATAACATGGTGGCATGATAACCATCATTGGAGAGAGTCCATGACAATGGCTCAGAATACCATCGGCCACGATAATAGAATCCATAATCACCGGAGCCGTTTTGCCACAGCTGGTAAGTAGTGTATTCTTCAGGATGAATATATGTGGAATTTATGGACACAAGCTCCCAGCTGCCCACAAAGTTCGTGGTGTATCCGGGTTCGTAATAGTAATCATCATAGTACGTACGGTCAGGATCGCAGGCCGAAAGCGCAAAGGCTATCACGCCCATAATAAAAACGCGGAAAATCTTGGAAGATATAGATTTATAAGTCTGTAGCATTTCACATATTTGAATATATCTTGCAAAATTAAACATATTTTTTTCATTTGTGGTTATAATGTGACAAAAGCATTATATTTTTTACTAAATTTGCCCCGATTGACAACAGATTAATGGATTTAACCAGTATAGCACGATGGATTATGGCACGCCGCGTCAAGGCTGCGCACAGTTGGGCCGGAAACACTCCTGAGGTGCAACGCGCACAGCTCAAGGCCATGATACACGCCGCCCGTAACACCGAATGGGGAGAAGCCCACGGCTATAGGAATATCAGAAGCTATGAGGAGTATGCCGCGAATGTGGCAGTGACTCCGTATGACAAGCTCCGGCCTATGGTGATGCGCATGATTCAAGGCGAAAAAGATGTGCTGTGGCCCGGCAGGGTGTATCGTTACGCCCAATCGTCGGGCACATCTGACGGCAAAAGCAAATATATTCCGATAAGCAACGAGGGGTTGAACCGCAACCATTATCGCGGTGCCGCTGACACTGTGGCCCATTATCTGCATATGCACCCGGAGAGCAAAATGTTTTCGGGTAAGGGATTCATTCTCGGGGGCAGTTTTGCCAATGGGCTTAAGGAGGTGCCCAAGGGGGTGAGGGTGGGCGATTTGTCTGCTCACCTGATTGACAGCATAACCCCTGCTGCCGAACTTATGCGCACGCCGTCAAAAAGCACGGCTCTGCTCAACAGCTGGGAGACGAAACTGCCACGATTGGTGAATGAATCCATACAAAGCAATGTGACAAATCTGTCGGGCGTGCCAAGCTGGTTCCTGACTGTGTTAAGGCGAGTGCTTGAAACCACCGGAGCCAAGGAGCTGCACGAGGTGTGGCCGGGGCTGGAGGTGTTTTTTCACGGTGGCATTTCGTTCAAGCCTTATCGTGAGCAGTACGATGCCATAATTGACCCGTGCAGGATGCGTTATATGGAAACATACAATGCGTCGGAAGGTTTTTTTGCGCTACAGGACAATCCGGAGCTGCACACAATGCTATTACTGATGGACGCGGGCGTGTTTTATGAGTTCATTCCGGTGGAACACCCTGAGTCGCGTCCAATACCGACCTGGGAGCTGGAAGCCGGCAAAACATATGCCATGGTGATTACCACTTGCTCGGGTTTATGGCGTTATCCGATAGGCGACACCGTTACCGTGCATTCAACCAATCCGGTGAGAATAACCATTGCCGGACGCACAAAATGTTTTATCAACGCTTTTGGCGAGGAAGTGATGGTACATAATGCCGATGCCGCAATTGCTGCCGCCTGTTCAGCCACTGATGCAAGTGTCAAGGATTACACAGCAGCCCCGGTATTCACAGCCGAGAAAACCAAAGGGCGGCATGAGTGGCTGATAGAGTTTGACCGCGAGCCGGCAAACATTTTTGAATTCGCCGCCATTCTTGACCGTGAGCTACAGAAGGTAAATTCGGATTATGAGGCCAAACGCGGGGGCAATATTTTTCTTGACCGCCCAAGCGTGGTGAAAGCCGCACCCGGATTGTTTGACAAATGGCTCGGCATGACAGGCAAACTCGGCGGGCAGAGCAAGGTGCCGCGCCTGGCTAATGACCGCCGTATAATAGACCAATTGCTGGATTTAAACATAGAAAACAAGAAATGAAAAGAACAAGTATTCTGATGGTCCTGCTGGCCATGATACTGTGCGTCAACGCACAATCTTTCAACCGAAATGAGATTGTTGATGCCACAAACAAGAATTACGCCAACTATCAGGCACTTACGGAGCGTTTCATTGCAGGAGATGCATCGCTCACTCCGGATGAGATACGCATGGTGTATTACGGATACACCATCAACCCTTCGTTCAGAGCCAATGCGGCATATCCGGGGCTGCAAGAAACTTACAATGCCCACAACTATACCAAGGCTCTTGACATGGCTCGTCTGGGACTTAGCTCCAATCCTGTGAGTCTGCCACTGCTGTTCAAGGCGTTTGCGTGCTCGTCAATGTCTCATGACCCCGACACCAAAGCCAAGGCCAAAGTGTATCAGACCCGCATCAACCAGATTTGCGATGTAATTTTTGAATCGGGCAAGGGGGTAAGCTCCCATAGTCCATATGTGGTGATTCGCAGCAGCGACATAGACCCGTTTATCAAAAACTATCTTCAACCGACAGTGGTGCTTGACCAGTCGCAGGTGGGTAGCCAACTTGCGGTGAAGATGAGAATTGACGGTGTGCCAGATGATGTGATTCTGTATTTTGACCTGTTTTAACAATGTGTCACTAAAATAATAAAGCTATGAAAGTATCTTCCATTATCACAGCCACAATAGTGGCCGCTGGGCTTTTAGGCATGGGGCTCAGCATCCGCAGCGGATTGCGAACATTCAATTGGGGCAGCCAGCGCACTGTGGATGTGCGAGGACTCGCCACCCGTGAGGTCAAAGCCAACAAGGTTACATGGCCTATCGTGTTCAAGGAAACCGGAGACGATCTGCCAACGGTGTATGCCTCGGTGACTTCCACCAATGCCACAATCGTAAAATTCCTGAAAGACAACGGCATAAAAGAAACCGAAATATCCATCTCAGCACCTCAGGTCAACAATCTACGAGCCGACCGCTACAACACTCTTCCCCTGCCCTACAATTATTCGGTGCAGAGCGTGGTGACTGTAAGCTCATCGCAGGTGGACAAAGTGCGTGAGTTGATAAACCGTCAAGGCGAGCTTCTGAGCCAAGGTATAGCTATCCTCACCGGTGACTACTCCAACCAGACTGTGTATGAGTACACTGAACTTAACTCTATCAAGCCCGAAATGATAGCCGAAGCCACAAAGAACGCCCGCGAGGCCGCCAACAAATTTGCTGACGACTCACAAAGCGAACTCGGCAAGATAAAAAGTGCCCGTCAAGGACAATTCACAATTGAAGACCGCGACAATTACACTCCTTATATCAAGGAGGTGCGTGTGGTCACTTCTCTAACTTATTTTCTTGAAGACTGATGCTTAACAC
>CAMWXV010000118.1 GCA_947178305.1 uncultured Porphyromonadaceae bacterium
GCTTTACTGGGGTCTGACCATAGCCTATGCAGTGACCATAGTGAGCATTATAGGGGTGGTGCTGTCGGAAAACCGTAATCCGGTTAAATCTTTGGCATGGGTCACAGTGCTGTTGTTGTTTCCGGCTGGCGGAATATTGCTGTATGTATTTTTTGGTCGCAGTATCAAAAATCAGCGTATGATTTCACGGCGTAACCGTAAATTGCTTACCAGCAAGGAAAGCACTCCTGGTGGTGTGGCTCCGGATTTGAAGGCGTTTAATTCTGAGGCTCGTCAGCAGATCGAGCTTTGCAGGGCGCTTACAGGGGCGAGATTGCATATAGGAAATAGTGTGCGACATTTTTGTGGCGGCAAGGAAAAATTTGATTCATTGCTTGCCGATATTGCCTCCGCGCAGCGGTATATCCATGTGCAGTATTATATATTTGAGGATGATAAAATTGGAACCACCGTTGCTGCAGCTCTTATGGAACGAGCCCGCAAAGGTGTGAAAGTACGTGTGATATACGATGATGTAGGATGTCTGGGCGTAAAAAATAAATTCTTCAAGGCCATGAAAGAGGCCGGTATAGAAGTGCATCCGTTTTTTAAGGTCACTTTTTCTCTTTTTGCCACTCGTATCAATTGGCGTAACCATCGTAAATTGTGTGTGATTGATGGCCGAATCGGTTATGTGGGCGGAATGAATGTGGCAGACAGGTATATTGACGGTGGCAAATTTCATTGTTGGCGCGATATGCATCTCCGCATAGAAGGGCCGGTGGTCGGTGCCCTTCAGTACTCTTTTGCTGTGGATTGGAGTTTCATGGGGCAGCCGTTGGTGGTGGAAGAAACCGTGGCGAGCAAGGTGAAAAATGGGGTCAGTATGCAGTTTGTCACGTCAGGCCCTACCAGCGAGTGGAGCAATGTGGCGTTGGTTATGCTCAAGGCCATAGGCAATGCCAAGAAAAGAGTATGGATACAGACTCCGTATTTCCTGCCACCTGAGAGCATCCTGCGTACATTGCAGGCGGCTGCCATAGCACGTGTGGATGTTAGGGTTATGATGCCGCGGCACAGTGATTCCACAATTCTCACATATGCGTCCTATAGCTATGTGATGGAGTGTTTGAGAGCCGGAGTCAAGATTTATCTGTTTGATGCCGGTATGCTTCATAGCAAATGTATGGTGATAGATGATGAGTTCTGTGCCGTGGGATCCACAAATATTGATTTCCGTAGCTTCGAACACAACTTTGAGGGCATGATGTTTATGTATTCCAAGGATTTGAACTCCAAATTACGCTCTGAATTTATGGCCGATGAAGCGCGTAGCACACGTCTCGTGGCTGGAGTTTGGCGTCACCGGCCATATACACAAAAGGCTCTGGAGTCAATGGTTCGCCTCCTGAGCCCTGTGTTATGATAAACTCTGATTGAGTTGGGTTATCGTTGCTTGCTTAAAGCCTCATGCATGGATTGTGCTGCACGACGACCGTCGCCCATGGCGAGAATCACTGTGGCACCGCCACGCACAATATCGCCTCCGGCATAAATGTCACCGATTGAAGATTGCATTGTGCAATCGTTGACAACTATTGTGCCACGGCGGGATATTTCAAGTTCGGGTATGGATGACGGTATAATGGGGTTGGGAGACACGCCTACACTCACGATCACCATATCAACGGGAATCTGCTCTACGGCACCTTCTATGGGCACAGGTGCACGACGACCGGATTCATCAGGTTCTCCAAGTTCCATTCGCTGTACTCTCATGGCACAAACACGGCCTTTGTCATCGCCTATGTACTCTATCGGATTATGAAGAGTGAGAAACTCCACGCCCTCTTCCTTGGCATGAATCACTTCCTCTACGCGGGCGGGCTGGAGTTTGGCGTCACCGGCCATATACACAAAAGGCTCTGGAGTCAATGGTTCGCCTCCTGAGCCCTGTGTTATGATAAACTCTGATTGAGTTGGGTTATCGTTGCTTGCTTAAAGCCTCATGCATGGATTGTGCTGCACGACGACCGTCGCCCATGGCGAGAATCACTGTGGCACCGCCACGCACAATATCGCCTCCGGCATAAATGTCACCGATTGAAGATTGCATTGTGCAATCGTTGACAACTATTGTGCCACGGCGGGATATTTCAAGTTCGGGTATGGATGACGGTATAATGGGGTTGGGAGACACGCCTACACTCACGATCACCATATCAACGGGAATCTGCTCTACGGCACCTTCTATGGGCACAGGTGCACGACGACCGGATTCATCAGGTTCTCCAAGTTCCATTCGCTGTACTCTCATGGCACAAACACGGCCTTTGTCATCGCCTATGTACTCTATCGGATTATGAAGAGTGAGAAACTCCACGCCCTCTTCCTTGGCATGAATCACTTCCTCTACGCGGGCGGGCATCTCGGCTTCGCTACGGCGGTATACCACGTACACTTTTTCAGCTCCCATACGGCGTGCTGTGCGGCAAGAGTCCATGGCGGTGTTGCCTCCGCCAATTACGGCGGCGCATTTGCCATGTGCCACAGGTGTGTCATGCATCGGAGAACCTGCTCCCATTAGGTTGACGCGGGTAAGATATTCGTTGCTTGACATCACATTGACAAGATTTTCTCCGGGAATGGACATGAATCTTGGCAATCCGGCACCTGAAGCCACAAATATACCTTGATATCCGAGGCTATGCAAATCGTCATAGCTGAGAGTTTTGCCTATCACACAGTCGCGCAGGAACTTAACACCGGATTGTTGCAAGGCGTGAATCTCCTTGTCCACAACCGAATTTGGAAGACGAAATTCAGGGATGCCGTATTTGAGCACACCACCAATTTCATGCAGAGCCTCATACACGGTTACATCATAACCATATTGAGCCATTGCTCCCGCAAAAGACAATCCTGCCGGACCAGAACCGACCACCGCTATTTTTATTCCATTTGGTGTGGGTGCCACAGCATCGGCAATAGGTGCATTGTCGGCGGCGAAGCGTTCAAGATATCCTATGGCCACGGGCTGTTTGTGCATCTTGTGGTATATACACCGGCTCTCACACTGTTTTTCTTGCGGACACACGCGCCCGCATACTGCCGGCAGTGAGCTTGTGTTGCGTAGCACCGCAGCGGCTATGTCCACTCTGCCGCGCTGAATGTTTTTTATGAATCCGGGAATGTTGATTGATACCGGACATCCGGATACACATTGTGGATCAGGGCAATCCATGCATCGGGAGGCTTCTGTCACAGCCTGCTCAACACTGAGTCCGCAATTGACCTCCTCAGAGCACGACACACGGTAGTCTGGTTCAAGATGCGGCATCTCCACGCGAGGTATGGCTGTGCGCTCTTTTGCCGACATGTTATTGCGCAACTGCTGCCGCCAGATATCATTGCGGCTTGCAGAAATATCGTCTTTGTTTATCTGTTCCATTTCACGAGATTTTATTAATTATAGGAACGAAGGCGAAGCATCATTTCGTCAAAATCCACCTTATGGGCATCAAATTCCGGACCGTCAATGCACACAAACCGTGTGCGGCCGTCCACTGTCACACGACAGGCTCCGCACATACCTGTGCCATCAACCATGATTGTGTTGAGTGAGCACAAGGTGTGAATATTGTATTTTGCCGTGAGTTGCGACACGAATTTCATCATTATGGCAGGTCCGATGGTAACAACTTGATTGACCGGTTCTCGTAGAATCACTTGCTCCACGCCATGTGTCACAAGTCCTTTTTGTCCGTAGGAACCGTCATCAGTCATGATTATAACCTCATCGCTATAGGCGCGAACCTGCTCTTCCAAAATGATAAGGTCTTTGGTGCGGGCGGCAAGCACCGACACCACTCTGTTTCCGGCCTGTTTCATGGCCTTGATTATGGGTAGCAGGGGAGCCACACCCACGCCTCCGCCACAACAAACCACCGTACCAACATTTTCTATGCGGGTAGCCTGACCGAGGGGGCCTACCACATCTGTAAGTTCTTCACCGGTGTTAAGTGAACATATTTTGTGGGTTGACACACCCACATCCTGCACCACGAGGGTTATAGTGCCTGCTTTGACATCTGCATCGGCAATTGTGAGCGGAATGCGTTCGCCGCCATCGCAGGCGCGCACTATCACAAAATGCCCCGGTCTCCGCGAACGAGCTATCATGGGAGCCTCAACAACGAATTTCACCACTTTTTCCGAAAAAAGATCTTTGCTAACTATCTTGAACATGGATAACTATTTTATTGCAAAAATAGCAATAAGCGAGGGCAGAGCAAAACAAAGCTCGCTTTAAATTTGGCTATGTCCAGCGTAAGTATTGATAAATTATGTTATCTTCGTGTAAAAAAATGATATATGAAACTACATAGTGTGGTATTTTCCCCAACCGGAGGGTCGGCCAAGGTGGTAGAAAGCGTTGTTGCTGGAATAATGGATGTTGTATCTTGTGAAAAGGTTACTCTTGACGTTACAAGTGAGCAAATTCTTAATGGTGAGCTTTGCAAGGATGACCTTGTGGTGATTGCTACACCTGTGTACGGCGGCAAGATGCCGCTTGTGGCCAAAGAGAGAATCAAAGGACTGTGTGGCAATGGAGCCTTGTGTATACTTGTGACGGTTTATGGAAACAGGGCGTTTGAGGGGGCTCTTTGCGATATGGCTGATATGGCGCGAACCATGGGGCTTGTGACTATTGCTGCCGGAGCGTTTGTTGGAGAGCATACCTACTCTACAGCCATACGACCGATAGCCGTGGGTCGTCCTGATAAAGCTGATCTTGAAGAAGCAAAAATCTTTGGCCGAGCTGTAGGCGAAAGCGTTGTGTCGGGATGTTGTCAAGAAGTGGATGTATCCGTGCTTAAAGACGAGCCGATTCCGGAGTCTTCATTAGCGAATTTCCGTAATTTCGTAAAAGAGTACCAGAAGCAGCAAACAGAAACCCCCATACAATACCTACCGGAAGTGGACACAGATTTGTGCTGTCGGTGTGGTAAATGTGTGGAAGAATGTCCAACAAGTGCGATAGCGCCTGATTGCATCAGTGTGGATGCTGGAAAATGCATAAAATGTTGTGCCTGTGTAAAGAGTTGCCCCATGACGGCTCGCAGTTTCTACACTCCCTTTGCAAAAGTGCTTTCAGAGAATTTCTCATTTCGCAAGCAACCGGTGTGGATGGTTGGCAAGTAGTCTAAATTACTCTCAATATACCCTCTGATTAAGTAAAGATATAGCCTCATTTTCGGACTTCAATTGGGGTGTACCCTCCTCATTTCCCGGATTCTTGAAGTAAGAGCATCAAATATGTGGGCATAAAAGTGGTTTTAAGGTTAAAATATATTAAATGGGGGGGGGTAGAGATAATTATTTTGAAAATTAAAATAAAAAAATAAAAATGGCTATTAA
>CAMWXV010000119.1 GCA_947178305.1 uncultured Porphyromonadaceae bacterium
GCATGTCCGATATTACCGCAATAGAAAGTGAATCCATTGACTTGAAGTTGACTGGCATTCTCCATCAGTGGCAGTAACAGGTCAAGTTCCTTGCCCATGGCCACGATTACTCCTATCTTCATATTTAGTTTTTGTGATTTATTGTGTTAATGTTGCAAAAGTAGTAATTTTACCGCTAAAATCATATTTGATATATAATGAAAAAACTTGTTCTTTTCCTCATGGTTGTGGTTGCTGCCACTGTGGCATGCAATGCTATTTGCAAAAGTGATGATAATGGTAAGGTTATAACGGTGGAGGTGTCTTCGGATTTGTTGCCTAAGCCTATGAATGTCAATGTTGCACTTCCTGCCGGATACGATTCAGACACAGCAAAACGCTACCCCGTGGTGTATCTGCTTAACGGCCACGGAGGTAACAACAGAACTTGGGGCTCTCTTCTGCCACTTGACAGCATTGCGTCGGTATATGATATTGTGATAGTGTGTCCTGATGGCATGAACAGCTGGTACTTTGATTCGCCTGTGCGTGAGAATATGCAGATGGAGAGCTTTATCACCAAGCGGTTGGTGTCGTATGTGGACACTTGTTTCCGTACATTGGCAAAAGCCGAAAGCCGGGCAATAACCGGTCTTAGCATGGGCGGACACGGTGCTTTGTGGCTGGCCATTCGTCATAAGGACTTGTTTCATAATGCCGGGTCCACAAGCGGAGGCGTAGATTTCACTCCATGGCCGGATTCATGGAATATCAAGGATGCGCTTGGCGAGAAAAAGGATAATTCCGATAGGTGGAGCAACAGCACTGTAGCTTCTTTGGTGTCGGGACTTGAACCGGGACAGCTCAATATTATTTTTGACTGTGGTACCGAAGATTTTTTCTATGATGTGAATTGTGCTCTTGATTCGGTGCTCAATGCTCGTCACATTCCCCATGTGTATATCACATCGCCCGGTGCTCACAACGGACAATACTGGAGCCGCTCTATCCTGCCGCAGTTGCATTATTTCAATACCGTGTTAAAACGTGATTGATGGAAGATTTCTGTTGTCGGCTGTTTTAGCTATTTTGACATTGGTGGGTTGCTATGCTGACAATCCCATGCTGATGGAAATGGAGACATTTCTGTCAAAGATGCCAAAGGATTTGCAGGCTCGTCAGGCCAAGGCCATTTACGAAGCAATCAATGGAGACAGTCAAGCTCTTGATGAAATCAGGTTGGGTCGCACTCCGTCAATTGTGCTTCCTGATGATGTAGACACACTTAGAGTAAGAGAGGATATATTGCTTTTCTCGCCATCGGGCAGTAGGCATGGTGAAAAAACACCCATGTTGATTTATCTTCATGGCGGAGGCTGGACATTTGGCAGTATAAACAGCTGTAGCCGTTTTTGTAGTGCCGTGGCATCAAACGGCATTATCGTTGCCGCTGTGAATTATCCGCTTGCGCCAGAGCACAGTGCTGTGCAGATTGTTGATTATGTTGATGAAACGGTGAGGTTCATTTCCGACAAAGCGGAATCTTGGGGAGCGCGTTCCGGATCGGTGTCTCTTGGAGGTGACAGCAGTGGAGGCAATCTTGCTTTGGTGTCGACTTTGCGTAATCCTGGGTTATTGAAATCATTGGTGCTGTTTTATCCGGTGACGGATGTAAGGGCAGAGGCGCGATGCAACAGTGAGTATGCCGAGGGGTATGGCAACGATGAGGTGGTTATGAAAGCATTTTGCGCATCGTATCTCGGTGATAATCCGGATATGCAGACATTGCCTTGGGTGTCACCTGTGTTTGCTGACGAAAGACAATTGGCATCGCTTCCACCAATATTGTTGGTGGCTGCACAATGTGATATATTGTGCAGCCAGGGCAAGGTTTTTGCTCAACGAGTGGCTTCTGTTGGTGGCGATATAAGGCGAGTGGAGTTGAGTGGAACCACACACTTGTTCATCACTGTTCCTGGACAGCCCACAGCTTTCAATAGATCAGTGGATTTGACTGTTGATTTTATCAGGAACAACTGATGCGGATTCAGCGGAGGTTGGTTTTATCGTCCTCCCGCTGTTGAGGTGTCTACATTGGCATTGGAGTTTACAAGTTTGTTTACACCTCGTTTCTGTCTGCCCCATTGGAGGTTGTATCTGACCTGAACAAGAGGCATCGGAGTCATGTCGGTGCGTATATGCATATTATTGGAGTTGTATTTGTTCAATGACCGAGATCCATGGTCATATTTATTGAACGGGCATATCACAACAGCTGAAAATTCCCATTGTTTCCAGTTGTATGATAATGAAAGCAGTGACAATGTTTCGCCCCACGACAATGTTTCGCCCCACAAACTTTTTTTGACTTTGTCATATTGGGCAATCAATGTGAATCCCCAATGCTGAACCATGGCTGTTACATCTCCGCGCCAGTTGTGGTTGTACAGATTGTAACCTGTGCCACGCGTACGCTCGGCACAATACTCTATGGTGCCGCTTATGGTTACCCATTTCGGAATAACCTCTATTTGAGGCGAGAGCCAAAAGGTTATGTTTTGTAGGCCGTTGCTATTTTCATAGCTGGTTATCAGTCGGTCGTTTTGCCAATAAAGATATGGGGTGATGGCGTTAGGGCTTGTGAATGCGCGCACACCGAATTGTCCGTAAACCTTGGGAAACGAGAAGTTGTAGCGCAATGTGAGCATATAGGATGAAGATGTCTTTAGATTCGGATTACCGATTTGCCATTGGAAACCGTCCAACTGCTGAGGTGCGATGTTGGTTTCGCTCAAAGTTGGCGCTGATTGCCATGATGTGAAGTTGAGAGAGAACTGTGATGAATCCGATGGACGGTATGTTATGGTGGCCTGCGGGCGTATGTTCCAAGAGTCATTGCCTTGGCCGGTTTCCTTGAATTTGAAAGAGGTGTATTGAGTGCCCATTCCGGCAGTGAATGTCACCTTTTTGAGTCGTTGGAAATATTCTGCGTATAGGTATAGTTTGTCTTGTCGTTGATGAAAAATCTCATTGTCAAGATTTTCGTAGGTTGATCTGTTGCGGTTGGCGGTGTATGACACGCCGGTGGTGAGTTTTGAGTTCCGCCATCGTTTTATATAGTCGGCAGTTATGCCGTAGGCTTGGTTTTTGTCCTTGATGGATGTGGACACATTGTTGATGTAATTGAGTGATTCTGTGTCTCGTTCCGTGTAGTCTCTCCATGTACGTCCGTTATAGAACGATGCGTTTGCGTCTATCGCTATCAGTTGATTGTGGGCAAAATGTTGCTCCAGATAGGCTGTTATTCTTGGTTTGAATCCGTTGCTCTTGTTCAAGTCATGAAGCAGTATGTCTGAGCTGTTGTCGCTTGATGTCATTTGTCCGTCAAACGTAGATCCGTTAGACCAGCTTTTGAAACCTCGTAATGCCACATATAATACTGTGGTATCAGGTTTTATATAGCTGTAATCCAATTGCAGGTTTCCCCAGTTGTCGTTCAGGTATCCCCCGATTGGTGTTTCTGTACGTGTGATGCTTTGTCCATTGGGGTGTGTGAAAGTTTCTTGATACTCACGATAGCTGTCAATTCTGTTGCACATCTTGTAGTTGCTGCTGACACCCCATTGTGAGCGACCGTTGTTGAGTTTTAGTCCAAGGTTGTAATTGCCAAAAGTAGTGTTGAGGGCTTGTTGGGCATTGACCATTAATGAGCCACCGAGAGTAGGGTTGGCAACAATGAAGTTTAACACTGCCGTAGCTCCGTCGTATCGTAATCCGGGGTTGTCTATCCATTCCACTCTTTTTACGGTTTCCGGAAGCAGGTCTTTTATTTGCTCAATTGTTGCCTCTCTGCCGTTGATGCGCACTTGTATTGATTTGCCGGCAGTGGTGATGGTGTTGAAAACCTCGTTTACGGTGATGGACGGTATCATGAGGTTTGTCACTATCTGCATACCGTTTTTTTGAATTTTCAATAGCGCTCTTTGAGGGGTAGAAAACATCCATATCTGCCTTGCGGATCACTTTCGGAGCCTGAATCACTACTTCTTGCAGCTCTTTGGTTGCAATGGTGTCTTGCTGTCCTTGCGCAGCGACGCATAGTGGGAGAAGCGTGATGAATATTGATTGTATAGCTTTCATGACATATGTTTGTTGTTGGTTTATCAGTTAGACTGAGATTGCATGTTAAAAGGTTGCACCCCCACATAAAAAAACTTGAGACAAATTGAAATCAATAACCATAAGCAACAAATGCTTGTTGAGTTTGGATTGAACAATTTTTGATTCAATAGCTATAAAAAGTGTTTTTAATAATCAAAGTTCTATTTTTTTTATATATTTGCAAAAGTATAAATTATAATCGTGATAAAACTAATTAAAGTTAAGAGAGCCAAACCAAGAAATAAATTTTCAGCTAAATGCGTTATTACATTATAGAAACCCAAATATCTGTAACAATGTGCAAAGTAAAAAACATACGGCATTTTGTCAAGAATGGGGTTAGGACATTTGCCCTGGCCGCTCGTGGCGAATATAATGTCGCTTCGCCGCGCATTGAAGTTCTTGCTGATGAATTAAAACAATCCTTGTCTGGACCGGCTGCTGATAAACTTCGTCTTCGTCAGGATCGCGCTCGCATTTCAAAAGATGTGTCTGCTGCTTTCCAAAAGTATAAACAAAATCTATCACATGAGTAAAAAAGAAATACGGCATCGGGAAACTAATTTGGCAAACTCAAACGGTGCAATGGGAAAAGAACTTGAACAGACATTGACTGTTGATGATTCCTTTCTTCCTTCTCCTGTGGAGCTTGCTCAATACAAGTCTGTTGACCCTAAAATTGTGGATTTGCTTTGTAAAATGTCGGAAAGTGAACAGAATTACCGTCATAAGACGGATATTACAAAGTTAAAGATTATTGGAAAATCGGAATCAAGGCAGTATCGTATAAACATTTGGGGAATGTTTTTTGCATTCCTCGCTTTGGTGTTGATGATGGGGGTTACTGCTTTAGCTATTTATCTTGATAAGCCTTGGATAGCTACTCTTTTTGGTGTTATATCTGTGGGGTCAATTGTAGGGTTGTTTATAAGTCCCAAACAGCAAAAGTAGAAGATCTGTCAGCTTTAAAATGTTGGCAGTCGTGTTTTATATATTTGAAGTGAATGTTGTATTATTAACCTTGAACTAAAAATATAAGCTATGGTCGGTTCTGTTACAGTTATTTTTTGTATTATTGCTTTTGTATTTTGTTTACTTCATATAGTCTTATTTTTAAAGTTTTGT
>CAMWXV010000120.1 GCA_947178305.1 uncultured Porphyromonadaceae bacterium
TATGTAAATATAAAACAATGACAGATGAACGTGACACCAATGGGAAACTTTTGCCTGATGAGATACGGTTAACCAAAGTTGGCAGATTTGTGCGCTCTACATCAATAGACGAGTTGCCGCAACTTTGGAATGTTTTTATTGGAGACATGTCGTTAATCGGTCCACGTCCGCTTCTTCCTCGATATATTCCTTATTATACTGAGGAAGAGTTACAAAGACATAATGTGCGCCCTGGCATTACCGGATATGCTCAATCCCATGGACGTAATACTGTTACGTGGGATGAAAAACTTGCTATGGATGTATGGTATGTAAAAAATCTATCATTCAAACTTGATTTGGAAATTATATTAAAAACCATCAAATCGGTGATTAAAAGAGAGGCTGTGGAAGTTGCTGGAGTTGAAGCATTGGATACATTCCGCATCCGTCAGAAAAACATGTCCAATCAGAACTAATAAGATTATGAAAAAAATAAAAACACCGTCTTTTATAATCAGAAAGGAAAAACTAGAAAATCAGACAAACGATTTGATGAAAACTTTATCTGAAACTTTTCCTTTTTATATAGCCGGTTATTCTTTTAAGACCAATAATTTCTCATGGATAATATCCTATATGAGAGAAAAAGGATTGTGGGCTGAAACAGTTTCTTCAGATGAATATACTCTTGCCAAGTCTTTGGGTTTCCCGATTAATCGGATAATATTTAACGGTCCAGCAAAAGGTAAGGCGGAATTTATTGAAGCTGTTGAAAATGGTGCTATCGTCAACATTGATTCAAAAAGAGAACTTAAATGGTTGAAAGAATGTAACTCCTCAACCCAAAATATTTGGAAAATTGGACTACGCGTAAATTTTGACATTGAAGAGCAATGTCCGGGGGAAAGTCAAGGAGGAACAGAAGATGGTCGCTTTGGGTTCTCTTTGGAGAATGGAGAGTTAACAGATGCAATAAATTTTATGATAGCTAACAAATTCCCATTTTCAGGAATACATCTTCATTGTAGTTCCAAGACACGAAGTCTTAACATATATAAAGCCATTTCTGCTATCGCAGTAAAAATAGTAAAGACATTCAACTTGAATCTAAATTTCTTAGATATTGGAGGTGGATTTTTCGGAGGTGTTCCAGGCAAACCTTCTTTTCACGATTATTTTGTTGAAATAAAAAAAATATTAGCATCAACGATTAATCTTGAAAAAACAACAATTATTGTTGAACCCGGCATATCACTAATTGGATGTGCTGTGGACTATGTAACCCAGGTCATAGATGTCAAAGAAACCAAACATAATCATTTCACTCTTCTTGACGGCAGTCGTACACATATAGATCCGCTAATGAGAAAGAGTAGTTACACCTACCATATTGAACAATCAGAAACAAGTTCAAAAAAATTTGTCAATCAAATTCTTTGCGGTTTTACGTGTATGGAAAATGATAGGTTTTTCCATTTAAACTATGCTCCTCTCAAGGAAGGAGATTTGGTAGTATTTGAAAACGTAGGAGCATATACAATGGGGCTTTCCCCTCAATTCATAGAAGCCTATCCTCGAGTATATGTAGAGGAACAAGGACATTTTGAATTAGTTAGAAAAAAACAAAAATTACCTCTATAAATATCTCAATATGAAAAAAGCATTGGTTTTGGGCGCAACTGGCCAACTTGGCTGTTACAGCGCACTCGCGTTAAAAAATGATGGCTATAATGTTGTCGCTGTTGGTAGACGCAAGTCTGACGGTGGTTTCTTTGCAACCCACGGAATACGTTTTATCGGCGGATTTAATATATCTAAAGAAGAATGCTTTGACTTGCTTCCGGCAGAAAAATTTGATGCCGTAATCAATATGGCAGGAACAATGCCTGCACACGCCGACATGAATATGATGCCATATGTGCAGAGTATAGTCGTTGGAACAGTCAACCTTTGTAATTGGATGCAAAAGAATGGTTCAAAACGCATCATATTTAACACAACACCTAGTGATGTAGTTGACCATTGGGGAACAACTAATCCAATTGACGATGATGCAATAAGATCTTTTCCTAAAAACGGTAATGACCATGCAGTCTATGCAATCTGTAAAAGAGCGGCTACCGATATTCTTGAGCACATGAGTATTGCCTTTGGCTTTGAACCTTGTATTTTCCGTCACTTTATGGTATACGGATGGCATCCTGATGCTTATTATTATCTTAACGGCGAGAAACGTATGCTTCCTTGGCGATATATGATTCGACGATGCATTAATGGTAAAGGCATTGATGTATATGGTAATCCAACTCGACTTAAGGAGCTTCTGTATATCAAAGACTTTGCTGCAGCAGTCGTAAGAGCAGCAAATACCCATATTTGTGGTATCTTCAATCTCCCTGGTTATAAACCATACTCTCTTGACGAGATGACAGATGGAATAATGAATGCTTTTGCAGCACCATCAGCAAAGAAAAACTATCGTCGCGACATGCCCGATACACCTCAAATTTTGCTTTCAGGCAAAAAAAGTAAGGATGTGCTAGGATGGGAACCCAAATGGGCTTGGGAAGCTGCTTGTCTTGATATGAAAGAGGAAATTCAATCCAATCCTATTGAATTGATGTGGGGTAAGATTGAAGAAGAGGATAGAATCAAGTAGTCGCGATATGAATATTCTATTTACATGCGCAGGTCGCCGCACATATCTTCTAAAGTATTTCAAGGAGCAGCTTGGCGATAACGGAATGGTCATCGGTGCAGATATGCAGTTGTCAGCACCAGCACTAACCGCTGCAGACATCAAAGAACAAGTTCCAGCTGTTTATGCCGACAACTACATTGACAGTGTGCTTGACATCTGCAAACGGTATATGGTCAATGCCATTATCTGTCTGAACGACCTTGAGCTACCTATTTTGGCTGCAAATATTGAACGATTCAAGAGCATCGGTGTGATGCCTATCATTTCTCGTCCAGAGGTAATAGACATCTGCTTTGATAAATATCGTACCGCTCAATATATTGAAAACATAGGACTAAAAACACCGAAAACATTCATCAGCCTTACGGAAGCTAAAACTGCAATTGAATCTGGCAACCTCAGATTCCCACTTGTTTTAAAACCGCGGTGGGGGTCGGGATCAATCGGCATTGAATTCATCAATAATGTAGATGAACTTGACGAAATATATACTATGCTTCTAAACAAAGTTAAGAAGTCTATTTTGGCAACAGCTTCCACAGGCGAAGAATACATCCTCATACAACAAAAAATTGAGGGACAAGAGTATGGGTTGGATGTTATGAACGACTTAATCGGCAATAATCGTGGAGTTTCAGTAAAGAAGAAACTTGCTATGCGTGCAGGAGAGACCGACAAGGCTCAAACAGTTTACAATGAACAGATTCAAGAAATAGGCCAAATTCTCGGAGAAAATCTTCATCATATTGGCAACCTAGATGTTGATATTTTTGAGAAAGACGGCGAATATTATGTGCTTGAACTCAATCCGCGCTTCGGTGGAGGCTTTCCATTCAGTTATGAGGCCGGAGTGAATTTTCCTAAAGCCATAATTGAATGGCTGAAAGGCAACGAAATAAGTTCGGATTTACTTCGACCAACTTACGGATTGACATTCGCAAAGTGCGACTATTTAGTAAATGTAAATTAATCTGACTAAAATATGAGAGAGAGAATTTTGCTTTGTCTGGCTCATATGAGCGGCAAGGAACAGGATTTTATAAAAGAGGCGTTTGATCAAAACTGGGTAGTGCCATTGGGGCCGAATGTAAATGGTTTTGAAAAAGACCTTGAGGCGTTTGTCAACAATCGCGACAATAACTCTCCGCTCCACAAGGAAGTTGTAGCACTTTCTGCCGGTACTGCGGCTGTGCATCTTGCTCTGATTGCCTGTGGTGTCGGACCGGGCGACGAGGTGCTTGTACAATCATTCACTTTCTGCGCATCAAGCCATCCTATCACATATCTTGGAGCCACACCTGTATTCATAGACTCAGAACGTGACACATGGAACATGGATCCCGATCTGCTTGAAGAAGCTATAAAAGACCGCATCGCTAAAACAGGAAAGAAGCCTAAAGCCATCATCCCGGTAGCCCTTTACGGCATGCCCTATCAAGCCGACCGTATCATGGAGATAGCCAACCGATATGAAATACCGGTGATTGAAGATGCCGCCGAGGGATTCGGCTCTCGCTTCATGGGGCAGGTGCTCGGCACATTCGGCAAATATGGAGTATTGAGTTTCAACGGCAACAAAATGATAACCACTTCCGGTGGTGGCGCGCTTATATGCGAGAACGCGGAGGACAAACGCGAAATCATGTGGTATGCCACTCAGGCTCGTGAAAGCTACCCTTACTACCAACATGAGGCCATCGGCTACAACTACCGTATGAGCAACATTTGCGCCGGCATAGGCCGCGGCCAAATGACCATCCTTGACGACCATATCGCCCATCACAAGCATGTACAGGAATTATACTGCGAGCTTTTAAAGGATGTGAAAGGCGTAACAATGCACTGCAATCCCGGTGCAGACTACGACTCTAATTTTTGGCTCTGCACAGCCGAGCTTGACCCCGAGTTGAAAATCAAAGGACAGGAAAACGCCTACAAACAAGTGATTACCGGAGCTGTTGGCGGAGCCGCAGGAGTCATCCACGCTGCTTCATCAGCCGTCACCGATTGCCAACCAAATGACAATGTTGAGGCACTTCGCATGGCCCTTGACGCAGCTAACATTGAATCGCGTCCACTTTGGAAACCGATGCACAAACAACCGGTGTACAAAAACGCACCTGCTTATGTCAACGGTGTGAGCGAATCCCTCTTTGCCACCGGTATCTGCCTGCCCGCAGGCCCATACGTAACCGACGATGACGTACGCTACATAGTAGACAACATCAAAGCCGCCATAGACAACCAATAGATTTATAAGTATCATCCCATTAATACTAAAATTCAACCAAACTATAATAGTTTGGTTGAATTTTAGTATATAAACCACGCCATCACATTTTACCGACATTATGTTTGATAATCAACAAATTACCCCCCCCCTCAATTTTTCTACATTCAATAGCACCACTTCATTAAATATAGAACACAATAACGATAACGCCTCCTTTGCCAACAAATTCAAAATATTCATTAGAGATGTATTTGTTTATGATAAAAAAATAAAAAATCCCAAGCGAATTGAATTTATTGACTTAGCTAAAGCATTAAACTTAAAAACAAATCAGACCCAACGA
>CAMWXV010000121.1 GCA_947178305.1 uncultured Porphyromonadaceae bacterium
GCTTCTTTCTATGGCGAAACTGCCGGTCCTGACATTTCTTCAATGCCGTATCTAAATGGCCGTCCGTCGCTCGGAACCTTGACTATGTATATCGCTTCAAAATGTGACAAGGTTTTGGACATCAATACCGAAGATGAAGTTCGCGTGGCAATGAACGTGGAAGGCGGTATGAGAGAGGATATACTTGAGGCCGCAAAGTGCTACAAGTGGACTGTGAAAGAAGGCGGTGCGCTTTTGGTGGTACGCAATGATTACGAAGTGGTGGAATCTCATGGTTTTGATGCTGTGCTCGGTGTTCGCTCCGGTGTGCAGACCGGTTCAGTGGTGTATGAGTGCGAAACTCCGTGTATCACAACTGAGGAGGCTGCTGCTGCAACTGAGGACGGCCGTGATCCCCAACCTCTTACTCTCACCTTGAACTACAATGTGGTAAATATCAAGAAGGATTATCCTATTGAGAAGATTGAGGTGAACAATGACAATGTTGAGATTGATGTCAATGAGTCATATATCGTTAATATGAGTGTTACTCCTATGGCGTCATATGCGTTCCAGAAAGTGAAAGTTGAAATTGAAGACCCGACAATTGTAAGCATGAAGGATTTTGAAGGTTACGATCTTCCTATCCAGGGTCTGAAACCCGGTACAACTACTATCAAGTTCTGGGCATACAACAATACTGAGCTTGTTACCAAGACTATGACAGTTACTGTTAAAGACCCGATTGGTAGCATTGTGATTGATGCTGTAGGTGATAGCTATATCTTTGTGGGTGGCAACACTACATGGACTGCTAAGGCTTATACATTGAGCGGTGTGCTGATGAATGATGTGCCCATGTCTTGGGAGTCTTCTGACAACGGTGTTGTTACAGTGGCCAACGGCGTTTTGTCAGGTGTGGCTGCCGGTTCTGCTTCTGTTTCAGCTGTCAGCGGAGATGTTAAGTCGGGTGCCCGTTCAATCCGTGTTATCGCAGCTCCTGAAGCTATCAACGATGCAAGCGGCTTTGCCGGCTTCTACGAGGATGGAGAGGACATTGTGTTCCTTGATAGCAATGAAGGTTATTTGGTAATCTCCGGTGGTTATGCCGATGGTGAGTTTGCCGGCTCATATAATCTGAGTGGTGCATATTACATGAACAGTGATGCAAAAGCTCCTGCTACCGGTACTATCTCTATTGCAAAGGGTGCTGGTGAGTATGAGTATATCGTAACAATGAATGTGAGCATCAATCTTTCTGAAGAACACAAGGTAAGCTTTGTGGTTGACAACGGAATGATAGAGTACATACCTGAATAATAGTTTCGTTGCATCAGAATTATAAATAAACACACGGTGCGGCCGTGATAAAGTCATGTCGCATCGTGTGTTTTCTCTCTAAAGGCAATTTTGCATATCTAATTATATTTTTAATAACATTGTTAACCTTATGAAGAAAACTTTACTATTTGCCGGTGGTGTGATGTTTGCCACTATGGCAATGAACGCACAGCAGCTGCGCGGTCCGGAGTCGGATAAGGACACGCGTGAGCCGTATGTGACCTGGCCGACAAGCTATTCTCTGGACCAGTATATCAAAGACTGGGTTCCCGGAGAGGCAATGACTCGTACATATGTTAGTGAACGAGCTCCGAAGAGTGGTGAATGGGAAGATGAAGAATTCTTCACTGCACGTGTGAAGCTTCGTCCTCTTATCTCTAATACTGCAACTCAGATCAATGAGGAGTTTGTTGGCCAAAGGGATAAGAAACTTTTGTTCTGGGTGCCTTGCGGCATGAGCACAGGTTCTTTCCAGACCGGTTCTCTTCCCAATGGAGTGTTTGACTCTGAAGTGTTCTCAACATGGAGCTATGTGACCCATTATGGTAACTGGACATCTCCTTACGGTTGGGTGCCCGGTGGATTCGCCGATGCTGCACACAAGCATGGTGTTCTCGTTTCCGGTTTGGCTTCTATTCCCAATGCTTCTATGCCTGCTTCATGGCGCAGCTGTCTGCTTGGCATGAACGAGCTTGCAAGCACTGAAGAGGGTATGGAGAAGATCGGTAAGTTCCTCCGTTATCACGGTAGCGACGGTATCGGTTACAACTCTGAGTGGACCGGTAACTGGAGTCGTGCTGAACAAACTGAGTTGAGCTCAATGCACGGCAAGCTTATCAAGTATCTGCTTCAATATCAGGATCGCGCTGAGAACCCTTGGTATGGCGGTTCGAATGACAACGGTACTGTAGGTGGCTGGGGTGAAGGTCTCGGCACTCGTTTCTATAACACATTCGGTTATAGCGATGAGCCTCGCACTATTTTCTTCACCAACTACAACTGGAACTCATCATATTATTTTTCAGAGGACAAGGCTGCATTTGAAGCCACCAAGCGCGATACCCGCGATTTGTATATGGGTATGAACATGCAGGGTGGTAACAAATCAAAAACCGAATGGGTTCAGCACGCTACCGGTGGTGAGGCTCAGAACTATTCTATCGGTCTTTGGGGTGAGCACAGCAAGAACATGCTGTTCCCTGCCCGTGTGAAGGCCGGTGGTAGCGATTTGCTCAAGCAGCAGGGTTATCAGCACGTGCTGGAGCAGTGGTTTACCAATGGTAAGTGCAATCCGGCATATCAAATGACTATTGACCAAAGCGGTAGCCTCGGTGGCGGTGATGACTTCCATGGTATGTCTCGTCACATGAATGCTCGTTCAACTTATGGCTGGGATCTTGCAGCAGAACCTTTTATCACTTATTTCAGCCTCGGTAACGGTTTGAATTACTATGTAGATGGTAAGGCTGAATACGAAAACGAGTGGTACAATATCGGTATGCAGGACTACACTCCGACATGGCGTTGGTGGTGGACAGACAAGATGCTCGGCAAGAATAATGAAGACGTTCCCGAAAACAGCATGAAAGCTGAGTTCACATGGGATGATGCCTGGAACGGTGGTTCTTCGCTGAAAATCAGCGGTAGCACCTCGGAAGGTCAGAGCCAGTATCTGCACTTGTTCAAGACTGCGTTTACTGTGAAGAACAATGATATTATCACAATCCGTTATAAAGTGCTCAAAGGTAACGGTGATATCAACTTTGTGTACTCTAAGGTTGGTAGCGAAAGCACCGAGCAGACTCCTGAACGCACAGTGGTACACAGCACCAGCAAGCAGTTCTTCTATGATGATTGGAACGAGGTGCAGCTCAAGGTAGCCGCTCGTGGTGCAACTGCACTCAGCGCCGGTGACTGGGCACTGCTTGGTCTTAAGTTTGCCAATGCCAAGGATCTTGAAGTGCTTATCGGTGAAATGTCAATCAAGCGCGGTACTCTGAAAGCTCCTGCAATGCCTGTTATCCGTAAGGGTAAGGTGTTGAGCGATGTTGTGACCGGTTTTGATGCCAAACTTATCTGGAGCATGCCTAACAATGCTGCTCCCGGTGATCCTGTGTACAACTCTGATGTGAATGTATCGCACTTTGAACTCTGGGCTCAGGTGGAAGGTGGCGAACCCCAGTTCATGGGTACCACAACTTCATGGGCCGGCTTGATGTTCAAGATTCCTAATCCTGATCACAAGAAACGTGTGAAACTCGGTGTGCAGGCCGTAAGCCTTGATCACAAGAGCAGATCGGGTATCACATGGTCTTCAGACTACTATGATGCTCCCGCTCATGAAGTGTCTGAAGTGGTTAAGATTGACAAGGCTTGTATCAAACCGGGTGAGCAATTCCGTATCTGGTTTATTGACGAACTTCACGAGAATGCTACTTTGTCGCTTTACAATGCGCAGGGTCAGAAGGTTCGTAGCAATAATGGCGAAAGCTGTGAGCTTGTGACTACTCTTGATGAGATCGGTGCATATGACCTCGTTGCTAACGAAGGTACCAAACTTGAAACCCGTTATTCTTGCTTTGCTCAGATTTCTGATTTCAGCGTAGGTCTTGTTCCTGAGATCAAGAGCCTGACTATAGAAGGTACTGAGGTTGGTTCTACCGGTGTAGAATTCGGTATGGGTCAAGAAATCAAAGCCGGTTATACCGGTCGTGTGGCCGATGGTAAGGGTTCTCGTGGTATCACTGCCGCATACAAGGTGCTCGGTGGTCCTATCAAGGAGATGCAGCTTGGTCAGAACAAGTCGTTCTCAGTGTCTTACTGGGTTCGTTTGACTATGCTTCCCGCTACAGGTGACTTGAACTTGTTCGGTATTGAAGACCGTACAGGTGCCTGGCCTGAAAACAACTGGGGCTTCTTCTGGTCTTCTATCAACAGCAACGGTGCTGTGTCATCATACACCAAGCGAGGCAACTCATCCAATACCAAGGAGTATCAGTATGAGTATCCTGCAACTACTGTTGTTACTCCCGGATCTTGGACTCATGTAACACATGTGTTTGATTACGATAATTCAAATGCTCTTTTGATGAAGTTGTATATCAACGGTGTTTATCAGGCTCCCAAAGGCTCTGGTATGAATGAAAAACTTGAATCAAATGTGATTGACGGTATTCCAGTACGTGGTCCTAACCGCTCAACCATGCGTGACGGTATGTGGATGCATATTCTTGGTGGCCGTGGTAGCACAGCCGGTTATTCAGAGGCTGTTATCGATGACGTTACAGTTTGGGACGGCTCAATTGACGAAACTGATATCGCCAAGGCTATGGTAGGATTGGATGCAAACAATCTTCCTGCCAATGTTAAGTGCTTCTGGGATTTTGAAAATGAAGCTCAGAACAATGTGATTGAAAACCGAGTGGTAAACAATAAAAACGTGGAGATTACCCATAACGGTCGCTTCTTGTCAAAAGGTCAGATTACCGATGCCACATTCGGAACATTTGACTTGCTTCCCGCCGGTTTGGAAGGTCAGTCTGTACAGACTCACATCTCTCCTGCGTACGAGGCAGGTTGTCCTTATGTGAAGGGTGATGCGTTTGCTGTGACAACAGTTCCCACCTGGAGCACCCGTCAGGCCACAATCAGCAATGCCAATGGTAGCGATACCGAAGGTGAGGCTACAGTGGTTTACGGTGCAACCGGTGACAAGACATTGTCACTCAACCTGAAGAACTCTTGGGGTGAAGACAACAAGGATTATCCTGTGATTGCTGTGACAACAGCAATAGACGGTGTTGAGGCAGATGGTTCCGACATGAAGGTTTACACCATGGACAAGACCATGTTCATTGAGTTTGCCGAAGGTGGCGCTTACGAAGTGAGCGTGTACAACATGAGCGGAATGCTTGTAGGCAGCGATGCCC
>CAMWXV010000122.1 GCA_947178305.1 uncultured Porphyromonadaceae bacterium
GTCGGGCGCTCTGAGTGCCTTTTCCGCTACCCGGAGCACCGAACATCACGATATTGTACATACTTATATTTTGTTTTTTAACTTGTAAAACGAGATATATTTAGATGCGATTTATTGGTTGTTTTCTTCTGAAAGCACCCAAATATCAGGTAGGTTTCGAGCTATGCCGTCAAGATCAAGCCCGAATCCGATTATGAATTTTGATGGAATCTCAAATCCCACATAGTCAGGTGTCACATCACATTGCAGTGCTTGTGGTTTGAACAGCAGTGTTGCTACTTTCAGTTGTGCCGGATTCTGCTTTTCAAGGTCGGCTGTCAACTTATGTATTGTGTTTCCGGTATCTACAATATCTTCCACCACAATTACGGTGCGGCCTTCCAAAGATTCTGTTAATCCAAGTACTTCTTTTACTTTGCCTGTAGAACCTGTGCCCTCGTAGCTTTTAAGTCGTATAAATGCAATTTCGGCATCAATTCCCACTTCTCGTATCAGGTCGGCGGCAAAAGGAAATGCTCCGTTGAGTACGCAAATAAACAATGGCACAGTTCCTTGACAATCTTTGGTGATTTGCTCTCCAAGTTCCTTGATGCGGTTCTTGATGGTCTGATTTTCAATATAGGGTTCAAATTTTAGCCCTTTGTAGCAGATCTGTTTCATTAGGTGATTGGGTTATTAAATGCAAATTTACGAAAAATCTCTATTCGTGGAAAAAGTTTTTGTATTTTTGTGCTTGTATTATCCCAGTATACAAATGAAAATATTCACGAACGAAAATATACAACTCATTGACCGTATCACCATAGAAAAAGAAGGTGTATCGGCGCTGGATTTAGTGGAAAGAGTGGCCGATGGAGTAATGTCGGAGCTTGTTTTGCGATGGCGTACCACACGTACCACATTGGTTTTTGCCGGCCCTGGTAATAACGGTGCGGACGCTCTTGCCGTATCTCGTCGTTTGTATGAGCAGGGGTTTCGTCCCGAAGTGTTTTTGTTCAATATCGGTGGTAATCGGTTGAGTTCTGAATGCCGTCGCTCGCGTGATATTATGCTTGCTTCGTGCCCCGACATTGCATTCCATGAAATATCCACCAATCTTATATTTCCGGAAATCACATCCTCCACACAGGTGCTTGACGGGTTGTTCGGTTCAGGATTGCGCGACAGTATTTCTGGTGGATTCCGAGAACTTGTGCGCATGATTAACGACTCGGGAGCATATGTTGTGTCAATAGATATGCCCTCCGGACTGTTTGCAGACTGGAATCCTAATCTTGTGGCGCGAGATGTGATCCATGCCCGCCTTACGGTATGTGTCCAGTTACCGCGTGTGGCATATTTTTTGGCCGATAATGCACCGTTGGTAGGGGAGTGGAAGTGTATCAATATCGGGCTTAGCTCCACTGCTATACAAGCTACATCCACACCATACCATCTGGTGGAGAGTTCGGAAGTTAGGCGTTTGCTTAGGGTTCGTCCTGAGTTTTGTTCCAAAGCCGATTTTGGTTCGGCATGTCTTGTGGCCGGGCGTTATGGTATGATTGGCGCTGCCGTATTGGCTTGTCGTGGAGCCATGCGATCCGGTGTGGGAAAGGTTACGCTTCATTCCCCCCAATGCGCATTTGAGGTTATACAGTCGGCTGTGCCGGAAGTATTGTTCAGTCCTGATAAGGACCGACTTATGCTTAGTGAAGTGGCTCTTGACCATGATTACAAAGCCATAGCCGTCGGCCCTGGAATAGGCACGCATGATACCACAATCAAGGCTTTGGATACATTCTTGAAATCCGCTTCTCAGCCATTGGTGCTGGATGCTGATGCACTCAATTGCATAGCTCTTAGTCCGTCAATGCTCAATCATCTGCCGGTGTTGTCTGTGCTGACGCCACATGCCGGAGAATTTGACCGACTGTTTGGCGAGCAGCATTCTGCGGAAACTCGTTTGCTGAAAGCATTGGAGGTGTCACGCTATTATAATATTCTTATTTTGCTCAAAGGTCGTTATACCTCGCTTGTGCGTCCGGACGGCAAAGTTTATTTCAATTCTTCCGGCACACCGGCCATGGCTACAGCCGGTAGCGGTGATGTTCTGACAGGTTTGATCGCAGGATTGATGGCACAAGGATACAAGCCGGAAGTTGCGGCGCTTATAGGTGCATATATACATGGACGAGCAGGAGAGCTTGCAGCAGAAGAGCATGGCGAATATGGTGTTACCGCCGGAGACATCGCTTTTAATATAGGCAAGGCCATAAAACAAATAATGAATCAATAATCCCTCTCATTTATATGAAATTACTGAAAATTCTTATCTCGGGTTTGATTGTTGTAACGTCCATACCTGTCATGGCTCAAACCACGCAGAAACTCACAGCTAACAAGTTGTCGGAATACGGACTGATATATTCATTGCCTCAAACCGGAGTCAATGTGACAGTGGTGGTGGAATGTGCCGAAAAAACACCAGGCCCATTTTATCAGTATGCAAAAAAATATCTTGGAGAGCAGCCCGTGACTGAATCCTCAAAAACTTATAAACTTAAGAATGTTGTATTGTCGCCAACAGCTATAGTCAATGAGGATCAAAGCTATCTTGTTCAGTTCAAATCCGGAAGCACACCATATATGATGCTTGACAATGGAAATTTCCCATTGAGTATCAATACTGAATCTGTTTCCAGAATCAATGAAGTTGAGTTGCCTCAGGCTATTGTCGCCAAGCCATCGATATTACAAACTGATGCAGCTCGTCGGGCTATGACAGAGGAAATGATGCAGAGTCATTCTTCGGCCAAGCGTGCTGAGCTTGCAGCTGCACGTATTTTTGAATTGAGAGCGAATCGGTCAGATATAATAGCCGGTCGTGCAGATCAGATGCCTTCCGACGGCAAGGCCATGCAGCTCGCTTTGGACAATATTGGAGAACAGGAAGCAGCCCTTACTGCTATGTTCTTGGGTACCACACAGATTTCTACACAAGTGCGTACGTATACATATATCCCGAATGCAGATGAGAGTCAGGAAACTATTGTAGCACGTATATCCACACTCAACGGAGCTGTGGATACTGATGATTTGTCGGGTGCTCCGTTGTATCTGGAGATTAATATGGTGGAACGAGGAAAACTACCGGTTAATGACAAAGGCAAGGAAAAAGAATTTCCTAAAGGCGGTTTGGCATATTGCATACCGGGAAGCGCTGATGTAAGTGTGACATACAATGGCGGTCAATTGGTTCAGACAAATATGCAGATGTCTCAGTTTGGTGTGGTGTTTGGTCTTGAACCAAATTTGTTTACAGACAAGAAAGAACCGGCCTATGCTATATTCAATCCTTGTACCGGTGCTATCCGTGAATTGGGCACTGTGAAATGAATCCGCTTAAAGGGTTTATAACAGTTGTGGTGTGGACGATTGCGCTGTGTTGCACTACAATACGTGCTATGGCGGAGAGTCCGCAGTCGGTAGGGCTTGTTCTTAGTGGCGGAGGAGCCAAAGGCATAGCGCATATCGGAGTGATTAAGGCATTGGAGGAAAACAACATTCCAATTGACTATATTGCCGGAACATCAATGGGTGCTATTGTAGGAGGTCTCTATGCTGCCGGATACACAACGGATGAGATGATGGAGCTGATTAATTCTCAGGAGTTTGTTGACGCATCTTCCGGACATATTGATAGGCGCTACTCATACTATTTTTTGCATGAAACAAACGAGCCCAAACTTTTTTCACTCAATTTGGGTGAAAAAAGTGGAGCAATGTCATTGTTGCCCACAAGTGTGATCAACCCTATACCTATGAACTTTGAGTTCATGGCACTCTTCTCTCCATTTACCGCACAGTGCGGTGGCGATTTCAATAATCTGTTTGTACCTTTTCGTGCTGTGGCGTCGGATGTCACACACAAGCGCAAGGTGGTGTGGCGTAATGGGTCATTAGGCGAGGCAATACGCTCGTCCATGAGTTTTCCACTGGTGTTTTATCCGGTGGAAAAGGATGGTGCGCTGTTGTATGACGGAGGTATCTATGATAATTTTCCTGTACAGGTGATGACCAACGAGTTTGCGCCATCGGTGATAATAGGAGTGGATGTCTCCACCCCCGACAGTGTCACTGCCAATCCGGACATGGTTACTCAGCTCAGCGAAATGATAATACAGCCGGGGCGCGGGCAGTTGACTTCTGATCAAGGGGTATATATGCATATCAATCTCACTCAATTCGGGTTGATGGATTTTGCCAAAGCTGATAAGATCAGTGATATTGGTTACAATCGTGCTATTGAAGTGATGGACACTATAAAGGCCAAAATAACAGCCCGCATGCCACGTGAGGCTCGTGAATTACAGCGACGAATATTCAAATCCCGTACACCGTATTTGCGTTTTGACTCTGTTAGTGTGAGTGGTGCTACAGAGAGGCAGAACAATTATATACGGTCATATTTCACAAATTTCCGTACAGATACGTTTGGTCTTGCATCTGCGGCATCTTCATATTATCGTCTTGCCGCGCCCGGCAAGTTTCGCAATCTTGATCCTACGGCTGTGTACAATGACACCACTTCAATGTTTCGTTTGGATTTGAAAGCGTCGGTTAAAGATAAGTATACAGTGGGTTTCGGTGGATATGTGAGTACCACCACTTCAAGTATGTTGTATTTCTCAGGCGCATACAAAACACTTAGTTATAATTCATTGTCGTTGGGACTCAGTGTTTGGGCTGGACAGAGCTATCTTGCCGGAATGTTAAAGTCACAAATCAGTTTCGCCACATCAGTGCCATCAGCACTGATGCTTGAGATAGTTGGCAGTCGGCATAAGTATTATGATTCTGAAAAATTGTTTTTTGAAGAGAGCCAGCCTTCCTATGTTACCAGCAACGAGGCATTTGCCAGAATTCAATATGGGTTTGCTCCGAATCGTATCGGGCGAGTTGATGTAGGTTTAGGCGTAGGGTATCTCGGTGATAAATATTATCAGACATTGTCAGAGGATTGGCCTCATATACACAGAGACAAAGTCAGACAGCTTCTTGGGCAGGCGAAGGTTGGATATAGAAGTTCTACACTCAATAATTATACGTATCCTACACGTGGTGCAGAATACAGTGCGGTACTGATGGGAGTTGCCGGTACGCACAATGTCAATGGAGACAATCGTGGTTCTAAGCACAGACGTTGGGCGCAG
>CAMWXV010000123.1 GCA_947178305.1 uncultured Porphyromonadaceae bacterium
CGGTTCCAGCCATTCATTGGAGCAGTCGTCACCGGGCACCGAGAATGCAAGATGGGCAAACCATGAGTCGGCAGCGGCTCCATGCCAGTGTTTTACATTGGCCGGTATATGTATCACCGTGCCCGGGAGAATTTCTTGTGCCGGTTTTCCCTCTTCTTGATACCATCCGTGTCCGGCCACACCTATCAGCATTTGTCCACCTCCGGTAGTGGCATGATGTATATGCCAGTTGTTGCGGCAAGAAGGTTCGAATGTCACATTGGCCACAGAAACCTGGTCGTTGGAAATTGGCGCAAGCCAACTTTTGCCGCTGAAATATTTGGCATAAGCTGAATTTGGCTCGCCTATGGGGAATATCATCTGTTGTTGAAACTCTGCGAGACTGTCTTCTGTTGTCTCCGGTTGGTCTCCCCACACCTTTGTAGCCATTCGGAATGCTGCCCATGCGTTTGGCCATCCGGCATAGAATGCTATATGTGTTAGCATCTCAGATATTTCTGTACGCGTCACACCGTTTTGCTTGGCAAATGCAAGATGGTGTTCCAAAGATGAATCAACTATACCTTTGCCTATGAGTGTTGACACTGTTATCATACTGCGTTGCTTGGGAGTCAGCCCGGAGCGGTTCCATATCTCGCCAAACAGTACATCATCGTTGAGTCTGGCAAATTCCGGAGCGAAGTTACCAAGGGCATTACGTCCGGCATTCTGTG
Organism: uncultured Porphyromonadaceae bacterium; assembly: GCA_947178305.1. Classification (GTDB taxonomy): domain Bacteria; phylum Bacteroidota; class Bacteroidia; order Bacteroidales; family Muribaculaceae; genus Paramuribaculum. The sequence goes on from CAMWXV010000123.1 coordinate 714, forward strand.
TTATTTTTTCTTTTGCCATAGTGGTATTGAATGGAATTATTGTAGACAGAGCTAAAGCAATCAGTGGAGCGAATCGTTTCATTCTATTTCTATTATTTTGTAAGATTGAGAGCCGAGGCCAAGTTTTTCGGCCGATGTTATGGTGTGAGTTCCGTGGCGGGAGTTGATTCGCTCTATAAGATCTCCTTTTCCGGGGTCGGATGATTGAAACACGGCATCTACGCAAGCGCGGTCAAGAGCCACCGGGTCAGTGGAAGCGTATATGCCGAGATCATCCATTTTTGGGGTGGCTGGGTTGCCGTTGCAGTCGCAGTCCACCGACAGATTGTTGGCCACATTGATATACACCATGTTTTCAGCGCCCATATGGTCTATCACACCTTTGCAGGCATCTGCCATTGATTCCAGAAAATCGTCTTGCTCAGGAAGATTGTCCCATAACTCATTTGGATTGTTTGTCTTTCCGGCAGTATGTATCCAGGCTTTACCGTTGGAAGAGCCTATGCCTATTGATATGTTTTTGAGAGCACCGCCCATGCCGCCCATGGCATGACCCTTGAAATGCGATAGCACAATCATGAAATCATAGTTGAGGAAGTTTTTTCCCACAATGTCGTATGGCAAATGAAATCCGCCTTTGATGGTTATTGTGGTGTCTCCGTCTGCATCCATAATATCAAATGGGGCTATGTCTGCGTAGCCGTGATCCTTAATTGCCTGTATGTGTGCTTGCGTCGTGTTGCGGTTGCCCGGATATGCTGTGTTGCATTCCACGAGAGTACCGTTCACACTGTTCACCAATGGAGCTATTAGCTTAGGCGATAGGTGATTGGATTTCATGCTCTCACCTGAAGAAATCTTCACGGCCACTTTGCCATTGGCGTTGCGGCCAAGAGCTTTGTATATTTTAATGAGGCTCTGCGGTGAAATTTCTTTTATATGATATACCGTGGCCACAGATTCGGTGGCGGTTGGCGATGTAGCATAAACTGTTGAAGAGCAGAGTATGGCCGCTGCTGTTAGAGCGAGATTTATAAGTTTCATGTTTGTAAGTATAATAGATATTAAAAATTGACTTTCAATCCACCCATAGCTGTGATTCCTGGCATTTGATAACCGGGTACTATTGTATAGCTGGCGCAAGTGATATTTTCAAGACTTAAGTCTATGGATATATTTCGGTTGATGGCGTATGATGTGTTGAGATCTACAGTAGCGTAGCTTTGTTGTGGCATATCTTTGTCTGCAAGCATTCGTCCCACACCTTTTAGGTCTGCGCTTATTTTAAGTTGTTCAATGGGGTTCCAGTCGGCACCTATATAGTATTGATGCCTTGGTGCAGCTGTGAGCAAATCTATTGATGAGTGCAGATAGCTGTAGGATGCACGCAACATGAGAGTTGACACCGGATGCGATAGCAGGGACACTTCCACTCCCTTGTTATAGAATTTTCCTGTGTTTATGTTCTTGGCGCTGACCTGCTGAATCATCTGCGAGCCTCTTATGTAGTATCCTGTCAAGGATGCTGAAAGCCATGGGCCAAAGCTCTTGTCCACACTCACCTCATAGTTTATGGATTGTTCGGGTTGGAGATCTGGGTTGGCCATTCGGTAAAGGTATAGCTCGCGAAACGATGGGTTTCTGTAACCCTTGGCCATGGACGCCTTGATGGCAAAATCGCTGGTAGGGTTTATGGCAAATCCGGCTTGTGGCACCCATTGTGAGTGGAAATTTTGGCTCATGGCCAAGCGCACTCCTGCGTTCACGGTTACAATATTGTTGAAAAATCCTTGTGCGGCGGTGATATATGGTGAGTATTCAAGAATGTATTTACGCTCAAGAGTGGAAAGAGAACCGGGAGTGTGCGGTCTGCCGCCAGAAACCGGAATACGGCCGGAATAGCGGTCAAAGTCAAAACCTATGGTCCATGACGCTTGTTTCCAAGGATTGATGTTTTGGAATGCTGTTATTCCAAATCTGTCATCGGTGGAGTGAAAATGCCGTGGGTCGTCAATGAAATGATTTCCATAGCTGTAATAAGCTCTGATAGAGCCGTTGGTCGTTGTGCCATAGCTGTTGGTAACAGAGAGTGAAGCCTCTCCGCGAGTTATGTTCTGATGGTAAATGTCGGTTGACTGCTCATCTATGGTTCTCGGATACAATGGGTCGGAACCTTTGAAATTCATTATAGTGTAGTCGGCTGTTCCTTGCCAGTGCGATGAAAATCTATAGCCGAGTTTGCCATATCCGTATGCCTGATTGAATGAGAACCCCTTCACGGATCCGTCTGTATGATTATAACCACCGGATATAAGCGATGAAAACTGATTGAAATTCAGTGTGTTTGTGGCAGATGCCTGCCATGTGTTGAAACTGCCTCCGCGCACGGATATTGATGTGCGTGAGCCATGATGTTTGGGGCGGCGTGTGATTACGTTTATTACTCCCGCCATGGCATTGGAGCCGTATAGCACTGAGCCTGGACCGCGAAGCACCTCCACTCGTTCCACATACTCCTTGCTGTAGAAATCCGCTATCTGGTGCGAGTATATTCCGGCAAACTGCGGCTGGCCGTCAACCATCATCAGCACAGAACTCGCGCGATCCGATCCCACTCCGCGCATCTTGATATGGCCGCTACCTCCGGTGCTCACTCCGAATCCGGCTATGCCGCGTTCGGTTACAAACAGACTTGGCACCTGACCTGATATAATGGAGAGTATCTTTGTGTCTGGTGAAGCCTCAAGCTGTTGTTCGCTGATCACGCTTACGGTGTAGGGGATGAGATTTTTGGAAACAGCCTCATTGGTACCTGTGACCACCACTTCTCCTATGGGGGCATGATGGATTACTGTATCTGTTGGGGCGGTTATGATGGCTGCTGAAAGCAAAGGTGTGATAAGACTCATATACGGTTGGTTTATGAGTGCAAAGATATATCATACCATATATTTGTAAATACCCGAATAACGGTAATATATACCAAAATTACTTTGCCAGGCGTATGTAGGTGAGTACTCTTCCGGAATTTAAGCCCATACGGCGGGCGCTGAACAGCGATTGCCATGAATGCATGGTGCATTCCGGTGGCATGGTTATATTGTCAGGGTCAAGATTTAGTTTGGACGATAAAATATGTGCAATTGCCGTTGCCAAATCCACATGTGGTTTGGGCCACAAGTTGGATTCCATCACAGTTCCTGGAATATGGGCAAATTTTTCGGCAACTTCCGTGCCGACTTCAAAGCATTCGCAACATATGCACGGCCCCATGGCTGCATGCATTTGTGTTGTATCAGCTCCAATGGTGCGCATGGCCTCAACGGTGTTCTCCACCACACCGTTGACCACTCCGCGCCAGCCGGCATGACATATTCCTACCACACCTGATTCGGGATCGTTCAACACCACAGGAACACAATCGGCTGTGTTGACACACAGTGTCATTCCTCTTTTGGCTGTTACAAGTGCGTCCACGCCTTCCGGCAGCTCTGATTCCGTTAAAGGGCTGTCAATTACCATCACATTGGACGAATGTGTTTGCCGTGGTATAATCAGATGTCCGTCGGCAACATTTAGTGTGGCACACAATTCTTCACGGCAATGCTTCACATGACAAGACGAATCATTAGTGTAGTGGCAGGCGTTGAATCCGTCATAAGGAAGCAGCGGGTTTACGGCGTCGCGCAGGGTGTAACCGGCCTCGGCGCCGTTTCCCACTGATATTTTATTTATTTTCATCAGGAGTGTATTCCCAGTCAAGTTCGTCCCAGTTGTCACCCTCTTCGTCTTCATCCCAAAATTCCTCTTCGGGATCTTCCTCTATTTCGGGTTTGTCAAAGATAAACTCGTCCTCTTCACGCACACGATGGTGCATATCCAAAGGTCTGTGGGTGATGGACGGTGTGGCAATACGGTTGCGGTCGTCATTGATTGCGCTCCAAAGAATATCTTTTAGACTGTCTATACCAAATCCTGTCACGGCCGAAATGAACACATGCGGCACATTATCCGGCAGAGTTTTCTCTATTTCGGCCATGAGCTCTTCGTCAAGCATATCACTTTTGGATATGGCGAGTATTCGCTCCTTGTCCATCAACTGTGGGTTGAACTGCTCCAATTCGTTGAGTAGCACATTGTATGCCTCAGTAATATCGTCTGCGTCAGCCGGCACCATAAACAGCAGAACAGCATTGCGTTCTATATGGCGCAGGAATCTCAATCCAAGACCCTTGCCCTCCGATGCTCCCTCAATGATACCGGGAATGTCGGCCATTACAAAAGAGCGGTTGTTGCGATAAGCCACGATGCCGAGTTGAGGCTCCATGGTGGTAAACGGATAATCCGCGATCTTTGGTTTGGCGGCTGACACGGCAGAGAGAAGTGTGGATTTACCGGCGTTTGGAAATCCTACAAGACCCACATCGGCCAGAATTTTAAGTTCCAGTACCACCCTGTTTTAAATAGCCGG
>CAMWXV010000124.1 GCA_947178305.1 uncultured Porphyromonadaceae bacterium
ATGGAGATTATTGATAGGTATCGTGGCGAGACAAGACTTCTCAACATGGTTGAGGGGTATGCCAATTACCGCCATTTCTATAACAACCTCTGCAAAGGTCTTAACGCCATCAAGGAACAATTGGGGTTAAAGTACTTGACAACATATTGGGCGCGCCATACGTGGAGTTCCATCGCTTATAATGAACTCGGCATATCAAAGGATGTCATATCTCAGGCTTTGGGACATGGCAACGGAAATTCCGTCACTGATATATACATTGACTTTAGCCTGAAGCTGATTGATGATGCCAACCGCAAGGTGCTGGATTATGTGTTGTATGGGAAGCATCAATAGCTTCCCACGATCAACGGTTCTTCGCATACCCAGTCTAACGCCTCGTCGTCAAATACGTCCACTCCTAGCATGTCAAGTATGCGGCCGGTCATGCAGTCGTATAGCTCCGTGACTTTGCAAGACGATTCAATCCTGCCTCGGTCTTCAAGATAATCGCAGATGCGGTCGTGCTGTTCGCCTATTTCGGCGAGTGTCTTAATTCTGAAACTCATAGTTGAAATGTTTTGAAAATTCATTGATGCCTGCCAATAGGGTGGATTCGGTCGGGGTTGCCAATAAATCTATCAGTTGTTCGGCAATTCCGAACATGTCCGCTTTGGCTGTTTCCGTGCGCTGTGTAGCGTTTCTCGCCCCCAGTGGCACAACTATACTCCTGTTCAGTTCCCGTGGAAATTTGGGGAGTTTCTGTGGATATGGCGGCTTGTCTTTCTTTCACTTCCCATCTTGCTTGTAATAGTGGGAATTGATTTTGGGGCACGTTTAGAACTTTCCCTTTGAGATTTTTATAGTAGTGGCGTTTGAGTTCGTGGCAGTGATAGATTTTTACCTCGTCGTAACCATCTGCCAAATATTCTTTTGCCGCCTTAATTGCCTCTGATAGGGTTCTGGCTTCCGACTTTTCATCCTCGCCGCTGTCATTTGATACGGTGATGATGTGATAGAGTTCTTTCCCATGTCTATATGTTTATAGTTATTAGTTCCCGGCGGCGGTGTCGCTCCGCGCAGCCTCTGGAGTAGTCCGCGGCTCGCCAGGTGTTGTTAGAGTTTTATTATACAATATTCTCCATCATCGGCCACAACGGTAGGGTAAAACCCCCATTTATTGCGCACGATTTGCTTGGCAAGTGATAGGTGTTTTTGTTTGATCCGATAAAATCCACCCTTGAAAATCACGTCTAACATCTCCGTATAATTTAGTTCTTCGTTCATCTTTCTTTCGTTTGTGCGATTGCTCGCGGTGGGTTAATATCCGGCGTAAACTCGCCTTGTTAATGGCGTATGGCATCTGTGACTTTGAAAATCATTAACCGCCCATGATTCGCCGAAAGCACTATCAAAGTAGCGATATATGTTATTACAGTATTTGGCTATGATCTTCGCCACTGTGTTTTGTCTGTCGGGTGCACTCGCTATTATCCGGCAAGCTTGTATCTCAATTTCTTCAAGTGTTTTCATCGCTTTTCTTTTGTGGGTTGATACTTTTATTGTCGTGGTTGGTTTCGGGTTTTAGCGTATATTCCCGCCGTCCTTAAGAGCTTCGCCGAGCCACGCAAACAGGCATAAGGCTGCTATAATAAAACTCATAGTTCTGCGTATATTTGACTGTTACTCTGTCGTGGTGTAAAAATATACTTCATTATTTGTGCCCACCAATTTGCGGTCAGCTTCCATCCGCTTGAAGTCTCCGTAATATGCGCCATTTAGCATGCATTCATCGTCGCAGTACCAAGTGTCATCATCGGGGAATAAGTAGCCTTCGGTCGCCTCTTTGCCGCAATGGTCGCAAATTATCGTGCATCCCATTGTCACGCAGTCTGTTTGCTTGCTGATTCCTTGCCGGCTTGATATGCCATCCAGGCCACAAAGTCGGCGCCAAGCACATTCATAACCTCCAATAAAGTGTCGCTAAAAACGTCACTGCCGATGGTTGGCTTTGCATCAAACAAAAGTCCGATAAACACCCTTAATGCATCGTTGTCCCATTTCTTATCCACACGACTGTATGCCGTATGGCACAAGTCAATGAGCGATTGCGTCAAACCCTCTTTTGCGTCAGGGCTGTTCTTTTCGGACTGTTCGTAGGTTGTCAACACCTTATTGAATGCCGCTTTGATTTCGTTTGCGTTTCTGTTCATTGTCGTAATGTTTTATTGGTTATTTGTTCCCGCCGTGTGAGTCGGACGCACGCAAAGCACCGGCGCGGGATGGGGGTTGTTTAACCTACCGAAATAAACGCTAAGCGTTTGAGGGAGTCAATGTATATCACGCCGCCGTCTTTTGCCATATCGTGGTATTTGAAGCCTTTGCTTTTGAGCATTTCAATAAACACTCGGCAGTCATCAATATCGGCGAACCTGAAAATAAAATCGTAGTCTATTCCTTTATATTTCATACCGTTGGATTTTTAGGGGTGATTAAATTGTGATCATGAAGTAAAGAATATGCAAGGCTGCATTTATAGCAAGCTGCATGAGCCATCCGCCGGCCGTGAAGAATGCAGCAACACAAAGGGCGGCCGTTATACGGCGTTTCATGCGTAGTAAAATAGCAAGGTTGAACGGCTCGGGATGGCGTATAACTGCCCCGTTGTTTCGTGCTGGAATAGTGCGCCGTTCATTCCGTAGATGCCGAATGACATCGCAACGGTGCGCAGCTCGCTATATTTAACCGCCTTTGTGTCGGTTAGCTCTATTGCAGCGCCCAATTTAATAAGGCGTTTAATCTCTCTTTGTGTTGTCTTTTCCATAATAGTAAGTATTTAAGCGTTAGCAATATTGTCGTAAATCTCAGTTACAAGCATAGCGGCTTGATATAACGCGCGGGCTTGTACGTCTAACCAGTGTTCGCGGGCGTTTGCCATATCACGTAGGCCGTTTTTTGTGGTTACTCGCTTCAGTTCCGACGGGCTGCAAACCCTTTCGGCAATGTCTTGATTATAGATAAGCGAGGACCCGCCCCAGCTGTACGCGCTCCAATCTGATGCGCCGTTAAGCATCATTTCTTTTAACTCGCTGACGCTTTCGGGTTGCTTATCCCAGTTGTCAAGGCTTTCGGCCAGTTCGATGGCGTTGGCTGTTACGGCTTTGCACCACGCGCCACGGTCTTTGCGTGTATTGAGTTCTGCGATGATTGACGCGGAAAGTCAATTAACACCGGTGTTAATGTTTGAATTTGTCATAATTGATTTAATTTAAGTGGTGATTTAATCTAAGTTATTCGCTACCTTTGCAGCGATTTAATTTAAGTACCGCCCCGCCCAAGTCTGTGAAGATGCAACGCGGGGCATTTTTGCATCTTAGAAAAATTCGTGCTATATTTGCACCGTTGGTTTAAAACCCTTTTCGGGGGCCGCTATCCTTTGGTAGCATTTTTAATCCCCCGATGGCGTTAACGGTTGATTATGATTTTAAACCGCCATTTGCCAACCTTAAAAGATATTTCCAATCTCATAAAGCAAAGGACTTTAAAGGTTATCAGCCGTTTTATCGGTCGGCCTTTACACCTTTTCGCCCTCATCGGTTGCAGCCTTTGAGGGTTTTTATTTTAATGTACTTTTTATAAGGCTTTCCGTTGGTCTTTCCTTACACTACAAAGTGTACGAAATATATTTGTATCTACCAACTTTTTAGGTGTTTATTTTGCTAATATTCAGTGTTTTATGTTGTGCAAACACAGATTATGAGCGAATAATAAACGTATGACGCATTCACACGCCCGACATGGTGCGCAAATTATTTTTATGGCAAGGGTGACAATAACACACACGGGTATGATAGACGGCAAAAAACAAGCGAATACGAGTATGCGCGAAAAATAAATTGAAAATAATGCATGAAATGTTTGGAGATATGGAAATGTTGTTGTAGATTTGCAGAAAATATAACATAAAATGTTGATAATCAGTATTACTGCCTTTTAGATAGTAACTTTCCAATATTAACGATGGTTTCGGCGGGATTTGTAACGGGATAGTAACGTAACTCTTGCTTCAAACGACTTTTTTGCGGCATTCAGTGACTTTGGTCGAAACCTCATCGGAATCGCTAAAGTGCTTTATTTCAATGTTACTGCACCGATTTTCCCTCATTCTCGTTTTTTTGTTGTATCTTTGCAATATATCAAAAATATGAAACTATGGCAACAAAAGGTAGAAAGACGTGTGATTGGTTATTGCTGATTTTCTTTGTGCTTACTGGATTCTCCGGCATAAAACTTCATGTTATCAATCATGAAAACTCGTTAATTGACCACCAATGGTTTTTGTGGGCATGGATGCATGGTTTATCGTCGTTGGTATTTACGGTTCTTGCGATTATTCATCTGATACAGCATTCATCTTGGTACAAAGTTTTAAACAAAAAGAACCCAACAAAAAAATTAAGGGTACGCAAGATTGCAATTATCACAACGGATACTTTATTTGGACTACTTTTGATTAGTGGCATTTGGTTGCTTTTACCCTTTGGTGAATTTGTATTGTTGGGAAAAGTGCATTATATATTAGGACTTTTGGCTATTGTCTTTGGTTTTGGGCATATACTTAAACGATTAAAAATGTTGAAATGAACAAGTGAATCAAAGAACTTTTAATAGTATTCATTGTTGTCTTTTCAAGAAAAACAGATAGATGTTTTTCCCAAAGTTTTAATAGGCATAACAATGACAAAATTCGGAAACTTGGAAAGCTTGTTTATTCGCATTAAAAGTAAAATGCTTAGTATTTGGCGATATGTAAGCATGGGTGTATGGCGTGACCAAAGAAATGATTGGAGAGTTAGTTTTGTAAAGACCCTTAATCTGAGTATTCGTTCATTTCTTAGTGCAGATCTTCAAGGACAAGCTTGCGCGCTTACATATCGCACACTCTTGGCAATAGTTCCGGCATTGGCATTGTTATTTGCCATAGGGCGCGGTTTTGGATTTCAAGATATACTAAAAGACGAATTATACTCCTACTTCCCATCTCAAAGGAACGCACTTGATGCAGCCTTTAATTTCGTAGATTCCTACTTGGCACAGGCATCAG
>CAMWXV010000125.1 GCA_947178305.1 uncultured Porphyromonadaceae bacterium
AATCCGTTAAACCATATGTTATAAAACATATTTTTAACTTTTGTTAAGGATTAACAAGGCATTCGTATCCAAATGCCCGACCTGACTATTCAAACAATTATTTAATTAATCATGATAATTATTGCACAAACAACAGCCAGATTCAATCAACATTGCAGATTCAAGTCTGATTATATAACTTTGCCAAATCTGAATTTGTAATAAAACAAAGCACAAATAATGACAACAAGCTCACTCAAACATACAAAATCGTATGCTATGGCTTTATTTATAACGGTGGCATCCTCAAGCACCGCATCACTAACACCTATAGATAGCATACACACTCCAGTCAAAATTGCAACCGGACCATCTGACGCATACATAGGACTATCTTTAATGCCGGACGGAGAGATACGCCACTATAACTACGGTGAGCAAGCGGAATCAGGCAACTTCTATATTTCAACCCGTGACGGAGGCAAAAGCTGGCAAACAGTAAAAACACCTCGCGAAATGATCAATGGCGACATTTGCAGCCCAATAAGCGGGGAGTATATTCGTTTAGTCAACATAAATGGCGCAACTTACTGTATTCGCACAAGCGGGGGTATTAACGGCAACAGATCAATTTCCAAAATTTCCAATCTTCCTTCCATTATGCTGAAACCTCCGGTATTTGCTGATGGCGGCAATAGAATAATAGTAGCCGCTCACGGTGGCACCATCCCAAAGGGATGCTATACATATGTGTCCACTGACGATGGCCTAACTTGGCAGCGATCAAATACCATAACAGCGCCAGACCACACAGGAGGTGGACACCATCAAGGCATAAGATGGAACCACGGTGCAGTAGAGCCTTCGGTCATTGAACTAAACAACGGTAGTTTATGGATGCTCATGCGCACATCACAAGACCAACACTATGAGTCATTCTCTACAGATGGTGGAATGACATGGAGCGAGAGTCAGCCATCAAGATTCTATGGCACCATCACTATGCCCACTATGGGTCGTATCGCGGACGGACGCATTCTTTTATTCTGGTGCAACACCACCCCTATGCCAGAACTACCTACAGCTGACGGTGTTTGGGATGATGTTTTCACCAACCGTGATGTGACACACGTTGCCATATCCGAGGATGACGGACAAACCTGGATTGGTTTTCGCGAACTGTATATAGATCCGCTGCGTAATGAAAAAGATTACGCAACCCGTGGAGCTGGGATAGACCGCGGAATGCATCAGGCTCAGTTCGTAGAACCTGCTCCGGGAAAGATTGTGGCAGCCATAGGTCAACATCCACTACACCGCGCCATTGTAAGATTTGACGTTGACTGGCTTTACGAGACAGAACGCACAGATTGTTTTGAGCACGGACTTGAATCGTGGTCAACATTCAATTACATCAAAGGAATAAAAGGACATTGCTCATACAACCGAATAAACGGAGCTGAACTAATAGATCACCCTGACCTTGATACCAAAAAGGCTCTTTTATTACGCTATGAACAAGCAGACACACTTGTGAGCGACAGCCGCGGTGCCGTATGGAATTTTCCAACAATGAAATCCGGAACATTCACTGCCTCAATACGCTTTCTGAATGAAACAGAAAACATATGGTTGACATTAAACGACCGTTGGTTCAATCCTTCAGACACTGTATCCGTTCATGAATCTTTATACAAATTGCCTCTTAACCGCAAACTCCTGAAAATAGATGACAACAAGTGGCATAACATCAGCATAGAGTGGAATCTCGCCTCAAATAACAAAAGTGCAATAGTTAAAATTGACGGGAAACGTACAAACATGAAACTTTCCCTGCAACACGAATGTCCAAACGGAATCAGCTATGTTCATTTCATCGCTTGCCCTGTAAGCGGATATAAGCACCCTGACAATGCGGGAATTATCATAGAAAGAGTAAGTGCGAAAGCAAAAAACAAATAACTACCTACGCATGGCAAGGCATTAACCACACCTAACTACAATAATACCATGGCACGACACAACGACACTGGAAAGTGGGGTGAAGACATCGCTTGCGAGTTACTTATATCCAAAGGATACACTGTGACGGAACGGAACGTAAAAATGGGCCACAATGAGATAGACATTGTGGCCCTGAAAGGGAGTCGCGTGGTGTTTGTGGAAGTAAAGACCCGCTCTTCGGTCGGGAATGAGGTTTTTGACGCGATAGACGAACGAAAAATGCGCCATTTGTGCAATGCCGCAGAGGCATATATAAGAGCTCACAACATTCCTCACGAACCGCAAATGGATGTGATAGTGGTAGAGGGGACCAAAGATACCGGCTACAAAACAACTCATATAGCGGACGCCTTTATGCCTCCGCTCAAATGCCGCTAATCTTAGCGCTTACGCGAGTATGAATACGGTGCGTCTGAGGCACCTGTGCCTCTTTTGAAATCGGGTTGACCCTGCATAGTAAAATGCAGATTGACACCTTTCACGAGGTCGGAATGCTTAAGGTAGTTACGTGAGTAAGATTTGCCATTGAACGACAATCGGCCAACATATGGAGTGGCGGAATCATTGTTGGGCGCAGAAATCTGTATGTGATTACCATTTTCAAGTGTAATGTCGGCATGCAGGAAAAGCGGGCTTCCAATCGCGTACTCCCCAGTTCCGGGTGCTACCGGATAGAAGCCAAGCGCGGAAAAGACATACCAGGCCGAGGTTTGACCGTTGTCCTCATCTCCGCAATAGCCATCGGGAGTGGGTGTGTACATGGAATCCATGACACGGCGCACCCAGTATTGGGTTTTCCATGGCTCGGCCGCCCAATCATACAGATATATCATATGCTGAATAGGCTGATTGCCGTGGGCATAGTTGCCCATATTCATAACCATCATTTCACGAATTTCATGGATAGGGAAACCATAGTAGCTGTCGTCAAACAACGGTGGTACAGAGAACACGGAATCAAGCATGGCTACAAAACGCTGTTTTCCACCCATCAAGTCAGCCAATCCGTCGGGGTCGTGGAATACCGACCATGTATAATGCCATGAGTTGCCTTCGGTGAACACATCACCCCACTTCAACGGCGAGAACGGTGTGAGCCAGGAACCATCGGCGTTGCGACCGCGCATAAGCGAAGTCTCCTTGTCAAAAAGATTGCGATAATTCATGGCTCCTTTGGCATAAGGTGCGAGCTCGGCCTCTGATTTGCCCAAGGCGCGACCGAGCTGGAGTATACACCAGTCATCATAGGCATATTCAAGCGTTCTTGCGGCACTTTCATGAATACCAACATTGCAAGGCACATAGCCTAAAGAGTCGTAGTATTCGTAACCGAGACGTCCGGAAGAGGATACTGTGGGATGTACGGCATGCGCCCCGTGAACCAATCCTTGCCACATGATTTCGGGATCGTCCACCTTAATGCCTTTGAGCCAGGCATCGGCAAGAACTGACGCGGTGTTATTACCCACCATACAGCCTCGGTGTCCGGGGCTGCTCCACTCGGGATAAAATCCGCTTTCACGATATGCGTTGACAAATCCTTGCTGCATTTCGCGACTCACGGACGGATAAACGAGATTGAGCAAGGGAAAGAGTGCGCGAAACGTGTCCCACACTCCGGTGTCAGTATACATATATCCGGGTAGCACCTGACCATTATAAGGCGAGTAATGAACCGGAGCTCCGGATGCATCTATTTCGTAAAACTTGCGGGGGAAAAGTGCCGAACGGTAAAGACAGGAATAGAATGTGCGGAGGTTGTCTATTGACGGTGATTGCACGGCGATACGGCCAAGGATGCCGTTCCACTCATCGCGACCTTCCTGCACCAACTGCCCGAACTCCTTGCTGCTCACTTCATCAAGATTTATCAATGCTTGCTCAGGTGATATGAATGATGATGCTACACGAACATTAACGATCTCGCCTTTGCTGGTTTCAAAACCCACCACAGCCCCGGAATGAAAAGAGCTGGAGCTTAACGATCCCTCTTCAAGCTCCAAGGAATCGCCTTTGGCATGAGCTCCAAATGTGGCTACATAAGAGAACGGACGGTCAAACTCAATCACGAAATAATTGGCAAAATTGTCTGGCACTCCACCACTGTTACGACGCGACACTCCTGTGATACGATTGCGAAGCGTGTCTATGGTCACTTCGGAACCGAAATCAAACGCGTCAACAACCATATAACTGCTTCCTTGTGGATACGTGAAGCGCATAGCTGCGGCACGCTCTGTAGGCGTTAGCTCAGCCAACACATCATGATCGGCCAGATAGACCGAATAATAGTGCGGCATGGCTTTTTCCGACTTATGGGAAAACCAACTCCGCCTCTCTGACTCACGAAATTTTGGCGCACCTGTCACGGGCATTATTGAGAATTGGCCATAATCGTTGATCCACGGACTGGGCTGATGAGTCTGTTTGAGGCCACAAATGGTATGGGCATCATAGGAGTATTGCCAACCGTTTCCCATTTCTCCGGTTTGAGGAGTCCAAAAATTCATGCCCCAAGGACGAGCAATAGCCGGATATGTGTTTCCGGCCGAAAGTTCAAAACTTGACTGAGTACCCATCAAGGGGTTGACATAAGATACATAATCTCCGGCGAGCGTGGACACTGATCCAAGCACCACGCCCAATATCGCATTGCAAATTCTGTGTTTCATGATAACACAAAAGTAATGCTTTTCAAGCTATCAACAAAATAGCATCCCCGGCTCAAGAAAGAACCGGGGATGCCGAGATATGCAAAAGTTGTTATGACTTCAAAACATTTGCGAAGATTAATCTTCGTTGAGGTTTACGCGCTTGAAATCTACAGCGGCAAGACCTTTGGCAGACTGTTCAAGGAACTGGCCAACGGTGAGGTTGCCGTCTTTGATGAATTCCTGCTCCATGAGACAAGATTCTTTGTAGAATTTGTTAACGCGACCATTTGCGATATTGTCAATCATGGCCTGAGGCAAGTTAGCGGCTTTAGCTTCAGCGGCTTCTTTAGCGATCACACGAGCTTTAGCAGCTTCGTCTTCAGTAAGCCATCCTTTGGCAATATT
>CAMWXV010000126.1 GCA_947178305.1 uncultured Porphyromonadaceae bacterium
AGGCGAACCCCGAAAATATCATAAGTACGCCAACAAGGAGCACTGCCCACCAATATTTTGAGCGACCCCAGTAATTAAGATTCATAGTTTTCATAAAAGTAAAGTTATTAGATTCATTAATTATGCAACTATAACATCTGTAAAGAAAAAATAGTTGTGTGAATTGTGGCATCATTTTTGTAATTTTGCATTTTGTATGATATATCCGCAATCTTTAGAACATAAAATAGGGTTTGCTCAGGTGCGCGAATCCATCACTACGCTGTGTACCAGCGTGCGAGGGCGCAAGTATTGCGCCGACATGTCTATGCTCACCGACTATGGTGCTGTGTGCGATGCGCTTGGTGCCACAGCTGAAATGCTTGTCATTGTGCGTGGTGATGAGGCTTTCCCGCTTGACACAGTGTCTGATACTGCACAACTGCTTAAGGCTGTGCGTCCGGCTGGCACATTTCTGCCGTCGGCCGATATGCTGAGCGTAAGGCGTACCTTGGGGGTGATGGCCGCTGTATCGGATTTCTTTGCTCGCAGGTTAGGCGACGGTGATGATGCTGTTGCCTCTTCTTCATGTCCCTTGCTTCAGGTTGTGGTTCGTGACATGACCACATTTCCTATGCTCTGTGCGGCCATAGACAAGGTGCTTGACCGTTATGGCAATGTCAAGGACAATGCCAGTTCTGAATTGGCTGAGATACGCCATAAACTTGCATCCATGTCTGGAACAGTCAATTCTGTATTGCGACGCGTTATGGCACGTGCGGTGCAGGATGGTGTTTTGGAGGCCGATGCGTCACCGGCCATGCGCGATGGCCGTTTGGTTCTTCCTGTGTCGCCAATGAACAAACGCCGCATACAGGGTATAGTGCATGACGAATCAGCTTCTGGTAAAACTGTGTTTATAGAACCGGCTGAAGTGGTGGAGGTCAACAATCGCATACGTGAGTTGCAGATGGAAGAGCACCGCGAGATTGCGAGGATTCTTACTGATCTGACTGCTCAGATGCGTCCGCATATTGACGATATTCTTCATAGTGCAGATATACTTGGTCATCTTGATTTTATTCATGCCAAGGCATTGTATGCCATTGAGATTGGCGGAAATATGCCATCAGTAAGCCGGGAGCCTGAAATAGAGTGGTATCATGCTTGTCATCCGGGGCTTATAGCGTCGCTTGGCCGTCAAGGTAAAGAAGTGGTGCCGCTTGACATCACACTTACACCGGAGCGCAGAATACTTGTTATTTCCGGTCCTAATGCCGGTGGTAAGTCGGTGTGTTTGAAAACTGTTGGTGTAATACAATATATGGCGCAATGCGGAGTGTTGCCGCCGGTTTATGAGAACTCCCATTTTGGAGTGTTTACGGATATGTTTGTGGACATCGGCGATGATCAGTCGTTGGAAGACGACTTGTCCACATATAGTTCTCATCTGCGCAATATGCGTCTGTTTCTTGCCAAGGGTGGGGCGGCTTCATTGTTGCTCATTGACGAATTTGGAGGTGGCACGGAGCCTCAGATTGGTGGGGCCATAGCTCAGGCGCTTCTCAAACAGTTCAACAACAAGCATATGTGGGGTGTTATAACGACACACTATCAAAATCTGAAGCACTTTGCAGAAGACACAGATGGGCTTGTTAACGGTTCCATGCTCTATGACAGGCATCTTATGCGTCCTCTTTTCAAACTCTCCATTGGCAATCCGGGCAGTTCGTTTGCACTGGAGATAGCCCGGAAAATCGGGCTTCCTGAAATGATATTGCAGGATGCCGAGCAGATTGTGGGCAGCGAATATGTGAACATGGATAAGTATTTGCTTGACATTGCACGTGACCGCCGTTATTGGGAAAACAAACGCACTTCTATTAAGGCAAAGGAGAAAAAAATTGAGCAGGTGCTGGAGCGTTATGAATCGGATGCCGAAGATTTGCGTGTGCGCCGTCGTGAGATTATAGGAGATGCAAAAAAGGAGGCGGAGCGTATCTTGTCTTCGTCAAACGCAGCTATTGAACGAACTATACATGACATAAAGAAAGCGCAGGCCGAAAAATTGCGCACAGCCGAAGCTCGTAAGCGTCTTGAGGAAGAGAAGCAAAACATGGAGCGAGAAGCCAAGGAACATCCTCTGCTTGCCAAGGCTCCGCATAGTAAAAAACGCAAGCAGCAATCTCGCCCTGACGACTCCAAACCGATTTCCGTTGGTGATACTGTGCGATTGGATGGTGAGGGAACTCCCGGAAAGGTGCTTGGCATTGAGGGCAAGAACGCTGTTGTGGCTTTCGGCATGTTGAAAACCACAGTTCAGATCAAGCGACTTAAGCTCACTATGGCCAAGATTCCGTCTTCGGCTTCTGGTGGAGCGTCGTTTGTGAGTAATGCCACAAGCGATGCCGCTCGTGAGCGTCAACTTAATTTCAAGCAGGATATAGATGTGCGTGGAATGCGAGTTGATGAGGCGGTTCAGGCTGTGACCTATTTTATTGATGATGCCATACAGTTTTCCGCTTCAAGAGTGCGTATACTTCACGGCACAGGAACCGGGGCGTTACGTCAATACATACGCAACTATCTGTCCACGGTGTCCGGAGTATTAAGATGCCATGACGAGGATGTTCGCTTCGGCGGTGCCGGTATCACAGTGGTGGATTTGGTGGATTGAGGACTTAAAGTGTATTGAATGCTTTAAAACAGCAGCATGATTCGGTATGCTGCAAAGGCTATTAGCCATGCGGCCAAAGTGTTGTATATTACTGCAAAAGCTCCGTATCGCCAGGTTCCTGTCTCTTTGACTATCGCTGTGACAGTGGCTATGCATGGGCAGTAGAGTAGTATGAACAATATGAAACTTAGTGCTGATGCCGATGTGAAATCAGGTGTGTGTGTCACTGGGTTCGGTGCTTTGATGCGAGTTTTTATTGAAGCATCGTTCGCATCATCGCTACCGGTATAGAGCACGCCGAGAGTTGACACCACTATCTCCTTGGCGGGAACACCGGCCAAAGCTGCTACCGTTGCTCGCCAATGAAATCCCAACGGTTCCATAACAGGATTCACCGCTTTACCCATCATCTCCAGATATGAATCGGTATGTATATTGATGACGGAATCATCTGTAATCTCATTAACAGGCATAATTGTGGTTTGTTCGTTGTGCAGCGGAAAATAGTTTAATGCCCATACTATTATGCTGGCCACCAATATCACGCCGCCCATTTTTTTGAGATATTGTTCTCCTTTGCCCCACATATGGCGCAAAGACGCTTTGAGTGTCGGTAGACGATAGGGGGGGAGTTCCATTACAAACGGTGTTTCATCAGCTTTGAAATAGAACTTTCTTAGCAGTCTTGCTGTGAGCATTGCCACGGCTATACCTGTCATATATATGAGCAGGAACATTAAGGCCGCGTGTTTTTCAAAAAAAGCACCCACAAGCAGCACGTAGATGGGCAACCGCGCAGTACACGACATAAATGGATTGATCAGTATGGTGATTATGCGGCTTGATTGACTCTCTATACTGCGGCTTGACATAATGGCCGGCACATTGCATCCGAATCCCATGATTAGGGGTATGAACGATTTGCCGTGGAGACCTATCTTGTGCATGAGTTTGTCCATTATGAACGCGGCACGGGCCATATAGCCCGAATCCTCCATGAATGAAATGCAGAAATACAGTATAAGTATGTTTGGTAGAAACACTATCACGCCGCCTACACCGCCTATAATGCCATCAGCTATCATGTCTTTCAGCATACCGTCGGGCATCAGCCGTTGCACCAGATTGCTGAGTTGCTCCACACCCCATTCTATCCAAGCCATGGGGTAAGCTCCGATTTCAAATGTCGCCCAGAATATGGCGAACATTATAAGTATGAATATCGGGAAGCCAAACAGCTTGTTGGTCACGAATGTGTCAATTATATGGGTTGTGTTATTGATCTCTTTGTTACCCTTTTCTAAAGTTTCGGCCAACGCACCGGTTATAAATCCGTATTTTTCACCGGCTATGGCCGATGTTATATCCTCGTTGCGCATCTTTTCAATGCGGGTCACTTGAGAGTCTCGTTCAGTAAATATTCGGTCTGCATCTGGACTGTCTTTAATCAGGGAATCCACCTCGCGGTCATGTTCCATGAGTTTTATGGCCAAATAACGTGGCGAGAAATGACGGCCCACATACCCGTCGGCTTTTAGCATTTCCTTTAACACTGTTACACCGCTCTCTATGTCGCGTCCAAGATTGACATGTACGTGGCGTACATCCTGATGCTTGCCTTCATACACCTTGATAACAGTGTCAAACAGTTCATCTATTCCTTGTCCTGTGCGTGACACCGTAGGTACTACAGGCACGCCTATCATGTCGCCAAGAAGCTTGTAGTCAAGTTTATCGCCGTTTCGTTCCAGCTCGTCAAACATATTGAGGGCAATAACCATGGATCTATCCATGTCAATAAGCTCGGTTGACAGATATAGGTTGCGTTCAAGATTGGAGGCCACCACCACATTTATAATCACATCCGGAGTTTCATCCTTAAGATAGCGGCGCACATATAGTTCTTCGGGTGAATATGCTGCAAGAGAATAAGTGCCGGGTAAATCCACAATGTTGAACGTGTAACCGTTATGTTTAAACGAGCCCTTCTTGGCATCCACGGTTACACCGCTGTAATTGCCAACATGCTCACGAGCTCCGGATGCAATGTTAAACAGTGACGTCTTGCCACAGTTTGGGTTACCTATCAAGGCCACATTTATAGTGCGGGAGTGAGAAGAAAAATCCTGGTAGGCATTATCGTAATCGTGAAGAGATGTAGTCGGAGTTTCGCGAACCGTATCTTCAAACTGACAATTATTGGGCAACACTTCCACGAGGCTTGCTTCAGAGCGGCGCAACGATACCTGACTCTAATACACATCTCCGAGCCCACGAGACGGACTCCAATCTCGTATCCCGTCTTCTGCTTGAAAAAAAAAAACGGGGGGGGGGGGCGGGGGGGGCGGGGGGGCGGGGGGGG
>CAMWXV010000127.1 GCA_947178305.1 uncultured Porphyromonadaceae bacterium
ACTGTAAATCTGCTGGTTTATACCTTCGGTGGTTCGAATCCATCTTCGCCCACAACTTCTGCGGAAGTAGCTCAGTTGATAGAGCAGCAGCCTTCCAAGCTGCGGGTCGCGAGTTTGAGCCTCGTCTTCCGCTCAAATAAATCTTGCCTATGTAGCTCAGGGGTAGAGCACTTCCTTGGTAAGGAAGAGGTCGCGGGTTCAAATCCCGCCATCGGCTCCAGTAAATTTTGAGATTAGCCCCGGTAGTGGCATGCCATTATCGTGGCTATTTGTTGAGAAATCAATCATAAAACAATATAACAGATAAAGTTATGGCTAAAGAGAAATTCGAAAGAACCAAACCGCATGTAAACATCGGTACCATTGGTCACGTTGACCACGGTAAGACTACTCTTACCGCTGCCATCACTACTGTTCTTGCTAAGGCTGGCCTTTCTGAGCTCAAATCATTTGACCAGATTGACAACGCTCCCGAGGAAAAAGAACGTGGTATCACAATCAATACTTCTCACGTAGAGTATGAAACTGCTAACCGTCACTATGCTCACGTTGACTGTCCGGGTCACGCTGACTATGTGAAGAACATGGTTACTGGTGCTGCTCAGATGGACGGTGCTATCATCGTGGTTGCCGCTACTGACGGTCCTATGCCTCAGACTCGTGAACACATCCTGCTCGCTCGTCAGGTGAACGTACCTCGTATCGTTGTGTTCTTGAACAAATGCGATATGGTTGATGACGAAGAGATGTTTGAACTCGTAGAAATGGAGATGCGTGATCTTCTCGCTTCTTACGAATACGATGGCGACAACACTCCTATCATCCGTGGTTCTGCTCTCGGTGCTCTTAACGGTGAACCCGAATGGGAAGCTAAAGTTATGGAGCTTATGGATGCCGTTGACAATTGGATTCCTCTGCCTCCCCGCGATATAGATAAACCTTTCTTGATGCCTGTTGAGGACGTGTTCTCAATCACTGGTCGTGGTACTGTTGCTACTGGCCGTATTGAAACCGGTGTTGTGAAAGTTGGTGACGAAGTTCAGATCATGGGTCTTGGCGCTGATATGAAATCTGTTGTTACCGGTGTTGAAATGTTCCGCAAACTTCTTGACGAAGGTGAAGCTGGTGATAACGTAGGTCTTCTTCTCCGCGGTATTGACAAAAAAGATATCCGTCGTGGTATGGTAATCTGTCACCCCGGTGTTGTTAAGCCTCACAGCAAGTTTAAAGCTTCTGTATATATCTTGAAGAAAGAAGAAGGTGGTCGTCACACTCCGTTCCACAACCACTACCGTCCTCAGTTCTATATCCGTACTCTTGACGTAACTGGTGAAATCTCTCTTCCCGAAGGTGTTGAAATGGTAATGCCTGGTGACCACGTTGAGATCATCGTTGAATTGATCAACCCTGTAGCTTGCGACCAAGGTTTGCGTTTCGCTATCCGTGAAGGTGGCCGCACAGTAGGTTCCGGTCAGATCACCGAAATCCTTGACTAATACGGATTATCTCCATCGGTTTTAAACCGGATGATATAACCCAAACCAAGTAGCGGGGTAATCCCGTAAGAGAAGACCCTGCTACTTGTTATACACAGGACTAGCTCAGTTGGTAGAGCACTGGTCTCCAAAACCAGGTGTCGGGAGTTCGAGCCTCTCGTCCTGTGCCAAAAGAAAAATAAATGAAAAATTTGAAACTACTTACGGACATTGAGGAGTCTTATAACGAACTCCGATATAAGACTTCTTGGCCAACCGGAACACAGCTCATCAAGAGTGCCCTGATAGTACTGATTGCTTCCATCATATTGTCAGTGATTATTTGGTGCATGGATGAGATAGTGGACAATTTGATGCACTTTATTTATAACCTTCCCAATTTGTTTGGTGGTAAGTAAACATTAAAGTAAGTAATATCATTTTTTAGTGGATTAGTAATGGAAGCAAATAATAATTCTACCAAGAAAACATTGGAAATATCTGAAACTTCATTCTCTCAGAAACCCATGAAAGCTTGGTACGTTCTCCGTGCCATCTCCGGTAAGGAGGCTAAGGTTAAGGAGCTGCTTGAGGGTGCTATGCGTAACACTGACTTGGGCAATTACTTGTTTCAAGTGCTGATTCCTACAGAAAAGGTGCTTACTGTGCGCGGTGGAAAAAAAACTGTTAAAGAGAAAAATCTTTACAGTGGTTATGTGTTCATTGAATGCCTGCTTACAGGAGAAGTTGAACACCAGTTGCGTAATACCACCAATGTGATTGATTTCCTGCGCGGTCGTGGAAAAGATGCCAAGCCTGAGGCTTTGCGTCAGAGCGAAGTTCAGCGTATGCTTGGAATGGCTGATGAAATGGCTAACATTACTGAGGATTCTGTCAACGATTATCTCGTTGGAGAAGTCGTGAAAGTTGTGTCAGGTCCGTTCAGTGGCTTTACAGGCGAGATTGAGGAAGTTGATCGCGAAAGAAAGAAGCTTAAAATAAGCGTGAAAATTTTTGACCGCAAAACTCCGTTGGAACTGGAAAATTCGCAAGTAGAGCGCGTGTGATGTTTGTGAGGCTTTTTCACAATCGGTGGTTACGAACCGAGAGTGAGGAATGCTTGGCAGGCATTGTGCCGCAATTCATAACACCAATATCTAAAATTAAGATTCAAAATGGCTAAAGAAATTGCTGGACAAATCAAATTGCAGATTAAGGGTGGAGCAGCTAATCCTTCACCGCCAGTAGGTCCCGCTTTGGGTTCTAAGGGCATAAACATCATGGAATTCTGCAAGCAATTCAATGCCCGCACTCAGGACAAGGCTGGTAAGGTGCTGCCGGTAGTAATCACTTACTATACCGACAAGAGCTTTGACTTTGTAGTCAAGACTCCTCCCGTTGCCATTCAGCTTCTCGAGGCTACTAAGCTTAAGAGCGGCTCCGCTCAACCCAATCGTAAGAAAGTGGGCGAGGTTACCTGGGATCAGGTGAAGGCTATAGCAGAAGACAAGATGCCGGATTTGAACTGCTTTACCGTGGAATCAGCTATGCGCATGGTTGCCGGTACTGCCAGAAGCATGGGTATAACCGTCAAAGGCACATTCCCCGCCAATAACTAATAAAACTTCAATTGACAATGGCTAAACTGACAAAAAACCAAAAGCAGGCTACCGAGAAAATTGAAGCTGGGAAAGCCTATACTCTTGCTGAAGCAGCAGCTTTGGTAAAGGAAATTACCTATACCAAGTTTGATGCTTCACTTGACATTGACGTTCGCCTCGGTGTGGATCCCCGCAAAGCAAACCAAATGGTTCGTGGCGTGGTGACTCTGCCTCATGGCACTGGTAAGCAGGTGAAAGTACTTGTGCTCTGTAACCCCGATGCTGAGGCTGCTGCCAAGGCCGCCGGAGCTGATTACGTGGGTCTGGACGAATACATTGAAAAAATCAAAGGTGGTTGGACCGATATTGACATTATCATCACACAGCCCGCTATCATGGGTAAAATCGGTGCCCTTGGCCGTGTTCTCGGTCCTCGTGGCTTGATGCCTAACCCTAAGAGCGGCACTGTAACAAACGATGTTGCAAAGGCTGTTGAGGAAGTCAAGAAAGGTAAGATTGACTTTAAGGTAGACAAGAACGGTATCGTTCATAGTTCTATCGGTAAGGTTAGCTTTACTCCTGAGCAAATGCGCGACAACGCTCGCGAGTTTGTAAACACTTTGATTAAGCTCAAACCCGCTACCGCTAAAGGTACATATATCAAGAGCATTTATCTTTCAAGCACCATGAGTCCGGGTGTGAAAGTCGACTCTAAATCTATCGATGAGTAAACCATTAAACTGACTACAAAAATGAGAAAGGAAGATAAAGCACTCGTAATAGAATCTCTCGTCGCCACTCTCAAGGAGTACCCCAATTTCTACATTGTAGAAACTGCCGGTCTCAATGCCGAAAAGACCAGCGCTTTGCGTGCTGAATGCTTTAAGGCTGATATCAAGCTCGTGGTGGTGAAGAACACTCTTCTTCACAAAGCTTTGGAGCAGCTTGATGGCGACTATACTGAATTGTACTCCGCACTTGAAGGTCCTACTTCACTGATGTGCACTCCGGTGCCTAATGCACCTGCTAAGCTCATCAAGGATTTTGTGAAGAAGGACGACACCCTTCCCCGCCTTAAGGCCGCATATGTAGAAGAAACAGTTTACATGGGCGAAGATCAACTTGAAGCACTTGCAAATATCAAGAGCAAGAGCGAACTTATCGCCGATGTTGTGGCTCTCCTGCAGTCGCCTGCCAAAAATGTTGTTTCCGCTCTTACTTCCGGAGGCACCAAGCTTCATGGCATCCTTGAGACACTTTCAAAAAAAGAAGAAGCATAATTTCCAGTTAATCAAGTAAACAAAACAAATAAAATAAATACTAAAATGGCAGATTTAAAAGCTTTTGCAGAACAATTAGTTAACCTCTCCGTTAAGGAAGTGAACGAACTTGCTCAGATCCTCAAAGACGAGTACGGTATTGAACCCGCCGCTGCTGCTGTAGCTGTTGCAGCTGGTCCCGCCGCAGCCGCTCCTGCTGCTGAAGAGAAAACTTCTTTTGACGTTGTCCTCAAATCGGCCGGTGCCAAGAAGCTTGATGTAGTTAAGGTTGTTAAAGCTCAGACTGGTCTTGGCTTGAAAGAAGCTAAAGAAATGGTTGACGGCGCTCCCAGCGTAGTGAAAGAAGGTCTTCCCAAAGCTGACGCTGAAGGTCTTAAGAAAGAACTCGAAGCAGCTGGCGCTGAAGTCGAACTTAAATAATAACGCCTGTTAATCAGGTATTTAGGTTAAGTGTCACCGTAAGGTAGATACTTAACCTTTTTGTGTTAATATTTAATTTGAGTTCTTTTTAACCTAATATCCTAGATGTCAGCAACATTAGCCAAACCCCGTGTAAATTTTGCGTCGGTAAAGAATCCACTTCCTTATCCCGACTTTTTGGAGGTGCAGCTGAAGTCGTT
>CAMWXV010000128.1 GCA_947178305.1 uncultured Porphyromonadaceae bacterium
ATATGGGAAAGGTGGCGCAGTGGATGGTGAATCCTATGCCTGAAGCCGATAATGAGGCTGCTGCCTTGTATCGCGCTGCCCAAAGAATGAGTGCAGATGAAATAATGATCAATGTGAATCTGCCCCAATTGTGGGAGCAGAAACATTCATATATGGATTATGATATCAAACTGCTTTCTGCCAATCATGCCCGTAGTGTTATGTATCAGGTGGATTTGGCAAAGTTGGCCGATTATATATCGCAGCGAAACCTTGACATTCCGGAGGAGTTACCCGAAGATGCACCGGTATTAAATCGTATGCGTAACCTTATGTTCAGAGCACGCCTTACCGGATCAATAGATCCGGAATTGGAAGCCTGGCGTATAATGCGTAAAGAGATTCTGCATGCTTGTACAGAGAAATCAGATCCGCGAATAGATGTGATGTCCGATCAGATTGTATGGGGGCGTTCGCCAGTGCGTATTGATTTGGCCGGAGGATGGAGCGACACTCCACCTTATTCGTTGTGTCATGGTGGCACGGTGCTCAATATGGCTGTGGAACTCAACGGACAAGCTCCGCTGCAAGCATTTGTGAAACCATGCCTCCAACCGCATATAGTGCTCCGGTCCATAGACCTCGGAGCATCTGAAACAGTGACAACATATGCAGAGCTTGAGGATTATGCCCGGATAGGTTCGCCGTTTTCCATACCTAAGGCCGCTTTGGCTTTGGCGGGATTCAGCAATGATTTTTCTGTTGTGTCTTATCCCACGCTTCGTAACCGTTTGGAATCAATGGGCGGAGGGTTGGAAATAACTCTATTGTCGGCTGTGGGCGCAGGTTCGGGTCTTGGCACAAGTTCCATCCTTGCAGCCACAGTGTTAAGTGCGCTTAATGATTTCTGTGCTTTGGGTTGGGATACATCACGTATATGTCGTTATACATTGGCTCTTGAACAGTTGCTCACAACCGGAGGTGGTTGGCAAGACCAGTACGGTGGTGTGCTGTCGGGTATCAAATTATTGCAAAGCACACCGGGTATGAGTCAGGATGTGGCCGCGAGCTGGCTTCCGAGCCAATTGTTTGCGGATGCAGAGTATGCACCGTGTCATATATTGTATTACACCGGTATAACACGCACGGCAAAAACCATATTGGCTGATATTGTGCGTGACATGACACTGAATAGTGGTTCACATTTGGCCATTATTGCCGATATGAAACAACTTGCCAAGGAGCTCGCTGTTGCAGTGCAGCGTCGCGACTGGATGGCTTATGGTGAAATGGTGCGCAGGTCGTGGCAATTGAACAAAAGACTTGACAGTGGTACAAGTCCTGAAAGTGTGGAACAATTGACTCGTATGATTGATCGTTATGCCGCCGGTTACAAACTTCCAGGAGCCGGTGGAGGCGGATATTTGTATATTGTTGCGCATGATCCGTATGCTGCATCCAAAATTCGTGAAATATTAACCAATGCCCGACCGAATAGCCGTGCCAGAATAGTGGAGATGCGGCTTAGTGACAAGGGCACCCAAATATCAAGATCATGACAGAAGGAATGAAAAAATGCCCTTATTGTGGAGAAGAGATTAAAGAAGAAGCTATCAAATGTCGTTACTGCGGTTCTGTACTTTGTGGCCAACAAACTTCAGAATACAACCGAGCCTACAATGCATTTGAATGCAATGATGCTTTTGCCGAGGGACCGGAAGGCAAGAGCCGAGGTGTGACTGCGTTGCTGGCCATACTGTTAGGCAGTATCGGAGTACACTATT
Source organism: uncultured Porphyromonadaceae bacterium (assembly GCA_947178305.1). GTDB lineage: Bacteria > Bacteroidota > Bacteroidia > Bacteroidales > Muribaculaceae > Paramuribaculum. The sequence goes on from CAMWXV010000128.1 coordinate 1,764, forward strand.
TTTATATGGGTAAAACCACTGCAGGAATAGTATTTTTGCTGATAACACTTTTCACTTGCGGATTTGGCGGAGCTGTGGTAGGCGTGATAGGTCTTATTCAGGGAATTATGATGTTTGGTATGACCAATCAGGATTGGCGAGCCAAATATATATTGTCTTCGGCTACCATACCATTCTGATTGGTTTGAGTTTCAAAGTTCAAATCCTACATTGTCAACATATAGGGTGAGGCCTTCGGTGCCCACATATGGCTCTCCGTTGCCTGAACTCATCATCAGTATCACATGGGTGGGAGTGGCGTTTGCGTCATCCCACCCTTCTTCTATCACAGGCACCAGTTTACCTTTGGAGTTACGTGCGTAGTATGCGTTGGATTTACCACGAAGATCCAACCATTTGTAGGCCGGTTTGGTGGAGCAGTTTCCATATATGATAGGTAGTTTGAAACCGTTGACCCAGTTGGTGTCTTTGCCGAATGTTTTACCTCCGGTACCTACTCGCTTGGCATGTATGTTGCCTTGGGCGTCTTCCCATCTGCGTTGCAGAAATATGAACACTGCAGCTTCATCGTGTCCCGGTAATGTTTTTTGCGCGCCAAACCCTGTTGCTTTGGTGCGGATGTTCACATTTGGCATATCCACCTTGTAGTCAAACACAAGATTTTTGGGTCGTTTGGTATATGGCATGCCCATATCCATTTTTGAATACGGATTTTTTGTGCTGGATATCGGTTCTATCATTTCTCCGAGAAATATAGAGCCTGTTACCATTACGCTCATATTTAATATGCCCAAAACCTTGACATGCTCCATTTGGGTGCATAGTTTGGCACACTTGTTTACTCCTGATCTAACGGCCGGATATACGGCATTTGATGTTTTGGTTACACCGGACACTTTAGCATATACGTTGCTTGTGCCCCAAGGCGATGGGCCGTTGCGATAGGCTTTGTTTTCGTTAATGGTAGCGTTCGGGCCTATTTCATACAAAGTGCGGGTGTCACCGCCTATTACAGCAGATTCTTTTATGTTTCGTGTGACCCATTGATTAAAATCTCCGAATTTTATTTTTTCAATATGTTGAGCTTTAGTGTAATGGGATGGTGCGATAAGCATCATGGCCAAAATAAGAAAGTAATGAATATGGCTATGCATGCGGTTTGATAATTAAAATTGAGGTGACAAAGTTAGTTATTTTTCACGAAAAATTAGGCTTCGTTAGTTGGTGCGGAATGCTCTAAAAGTTGTATGTAAGGCTGAAATTTACGTTGACACCGCCTTTTTGAGGCATTATGTTTATACCACCGGCAAGATGAGGTTTGCTACTTAGGGTGCGTCCATCGCGGTTATAAAACTTCTTCTGGTCGCCACGAAAGTATCCTATCACCTCATTGACCGGGTCAAGGAAAAATGCTGCCACATAACCCAGTACCCTTGAGCCAAATAATCTATAGCCGTTGTCCACTATTCTGCGTTTGAGAATATAGAAACCTTCGCCCACAAGAGAACCTACTACAGGTGTTATGATGAGGTCTTGTACTGATGGAATTTCGTTGAATGCCTCAAATCCGTATTCCCAAAACAGAGTGGAAATAGCAAAGCAGTAAAGAAATGATCCCCAGCAATTAAATCCGCAACCACGTGCGCTCATATAGTAGGCGGCGCCGGCATAAGGATGAAGCACATAATTGAATATCAGGTTGTCGCCATCCCATACCGGACCGTCGCATACATTTCGTACCCATCGTTTCCACATTGACACTTTTGCGTCTTCGGTTTTGTTCCATGCGGTGGATTCTTGTGGCAGCGATTCAAGAATGGCCATGGTGGCAACTCCTCCGGCCACGAGTACTGATGTATTGACCCACAATCTGTTCCAGTTTGGAATACTGCGGGTACGTGAGTAGGGATAGTCATAAAGAGTCGGCTGTCTGTCTGTGGCATCAGATGCAATAAGTGTGTCGGAAGCAGATAAGGAGTCTGATAGAGCAGATGTAATGTTCTCTTCCATGACGGTTGGTGGTGCCAAAGATTTCTGATTGGCTGTTAAGGCATTCAGGGTGTATGGAACAATGGTGGCAGACAAGGCCAATATGTATTTAAAAAATGTATTCATAATGTGAGAAATGTTGATAGTTGAAAACTGATACTGTAACAAGTTTGTAATAATAATGGATTAGTCATAAGTTCACAATTAATGTGAAATATGTAGGATAATACATTGTTATGGCCTGATAGTAGGGTAATAAACTGTTTATTGTGTGTTGAAATAAGTAATAATCATTAATTTTGCGTTCTAATTCACATTATGATCCGTCAAGTTTTAGCAGTTGTTTTCTTTATTGCTGCATTGTTTGCCGCTGCGCAGCGGCCTTCAGCAAAGTCGTACGAGCAGATTGATTCTGTTGCGACTGTAGTTGTTGAAAGCGATTCTGTGCCACAAAAACGCGGGTTTGTTCATCGTGTTCTGGATTACTTCAAAGATTCCAATAAGCCCAAGGAGTACAAGAAATTTGATTTCAGTGTGATTGGTGGGCCTCATTATTCTTCCGATACTAAATTTGGTATAGGTATCGCTGCGGCTGGGTTTTATCGACCCAATATGGCTGATAGTTTGACAATGCCATCAAATGTGTCGCTGTATGGAGATATATCTACTGTGGGATTCTATCTTATAGGTTTGAAAGGCAATCATCTGTTTCGTCACGACAAACGTCGTATCAACTATAATCTTTATTTCTATTCTTTCCCACGCAAATTCTGGGGCATAGGATATGAAAACGGATTGGATATGAACAATGCTACAAAGTTCAATGAGATTTACATCCATGCCAATGTGGATATGATGTGGCAATTCGCGCCTAAATTTTACGCAGGGCCGGCAATTGAATTTTCTCATAGCAAGGCCAATAAAGTTGTGCGTCCTGAATTGTGGAATGGTCAGGACTTTTCCACATTCACCACCGGAGTAGGTATGAAGGTGCAGTATGACACTCGTGATAATCTCACTGCAACACAAAATGGTTGGTTGCTGATGTTGGAACAACGGTTCTGTCCAAGGTTTCTTGGCAATAGATATGCGTTCAGTTACACATCGTTTCAGGCCAATTGGTTTAAAAACATGTGGAAAGGAGGCGTGTTGGGTGTCAATTACCATGCGCGTGCAAGCTATGGT
>CAMWXV010000129.1 GCA_947178305.1 uncultured Porphyromonadaceae bacterium
ACACGATGCTGACGCCTCGGTTGGAAATGTTCGTCTCTCTTGCTTCGGGATTGAGCTTTGTCTGGATTATCTCGTCTATCTTGTCGCCGATGCTGCGCGACTTGTCAATGGCCGCTATAACTCCGCCACGCCCAACTTGGAAATTGAGAGCTGTGCGCGAGCGGTCGTAATTGTGGTCAGGATTCTTGGCTTTGCGTTCAAACAGCTCGTCGCCCCAGTTGCGCTGATGCTCATCGCTCACCGCCGAGGCCACGCTCTTGACAGCCTTTATATCCATCATCTGTTTCTTGTCAGACATATTGAATTTTTGTTTTTGAAGTTTGGTTAATATCATAGAGCTTGCTCCCTTTCCGCATGAAAGCCGTTCGCCTTCGATGGAAGGTGTATTAGGCTCTACCTTGAAGGTATCTATTGCAAGCAACCCGTCTTACTCTTTCCATATACATGTTGGCCTCGTGCCTATCGCATTCTGCTCCTACTGCTTCTATTACTGTCGGAGCGTTTCAGCACTCTCAACACCATTGATGATTTGATGAAATGATGAATCGGCATATAATCGTTTAAATCACATCTTATTATCATTCATCAAAGATGAAATTTTAACGTAAGGGAAAGAATATAATGAACTGCCATCACTTTTTCATCATTGAGAAACGGGTCGATGAAGAAGCTATAACGGTTAAATCACTGATTTTCTTCCCTTTCTTTATTCCATTCATCAATTCATCAAATTAAAGATAGGGAAATAAGAAAATCTTTAGAGATGGTGTAGTAGCGTCCGGTTGCGGTCTTGGAGCAATACTTCTGCGGTGGTATGCCGAGGGAGTATTGTTGATATGTAAGGGTGTTGTCGGCAGGTTTGAGATGCCAGAACGTCTGCAACACACGGCGCACTTCACTCCGTTCGGCACGGACGCTGCGGAAGTTGAGCAACGGGATTATGTCGCCTATCACGAATGATACCGTATCTTTGCCAGTGTAATCCATAATGTTGACAAAGAGGTCGGCAAGTTCCACCTGAAGCTGACTTCGGTTTGAGAGGATAATCTTGTCAAGCGCGGCGGTACGCAGTCTTGCCGGACTGAACCACATGCGGTTTTCACATTCAACCGATAGCTGTCTCTGCATAAGGAAATAGAGAAACGCCGGTATCTGCTCCGTTATCTTGTCAAGAAAATGTGGATCATCGGATTGCAGCGGTTTAATTTTGCGCACCCAATAACGCACTTCTTCCGGGTCGATTAGAACCGGATGATTCTCGTTGTTGGAACATAAGACGAACTTCCCGAAAAACTCCACCTCGGAGCGGTCTTTACCTTTTGCCTCTGCCTTGTATGTCCGCGTTGTGCTGAGGTTCTTCAATCGTTCCGAATCCTCACGCCGCGACAATAACACCTCGTCAACCATGATAAGGAGTTTGCCCGCCCAGTCGGAATTGAACTGCGAACGGAAGTCCTCATTTGTGTTGAAAGTGGCGTTGTCCTGAAATATCGCCTTGAGGAAATTGAGGAATGTGGTCTTGCCCGTGTTGCGTTGCTCCGAAACGAGCAGTAGTATCGGCAATTTCTGAACAGGTTTCTGATAAAGCAACTGGATATAGTCAAGTCCATATTCATAATGCTCTTCGAATATGTGACGGAGCAAGGTTTCAATCGCATCCCAGTTGCAGGATACAGGTTGATGTGTTATCGGCTCGTATAGGTTCAACGCATTCCCGACCACTCTTTGATAGTCGATGTGATTCGGTACAGAACAAAAGCAAGAATAACGCGGAATCCTGTTCAGGAACTTCGTGCCGTGGTCAGCCTTGATAGTCGCAGCGTTCCAGACAACACGGCATCGGTTGAATGTGCCGTTTGCCATTGGCTTCTCGACAGTGCGATACCATGTCGTGCCGACACGGGCATACTGCTCCAACAGTTCCTCTTCCTCGTCCACATCATGCCTTTCAACTTCTGATAGCAGCTCTTCATAATCTGTAGTCTTTGAAACAGGCCTGGTTGGAAATGGAGCCTCGTAATCTGGTGCTTTCATAATATCCCCTTGAGTATGCGTTCAACATCCGATAGACGGTATCTCACCTTGTTGCCGATTTTGATTTTTTCAAGGTACTTTTCGTTATGCCACCTCCAAAGGGTTGAATGGCAAACCTTAAGTAACTTTTCCGCTTCTTTGGTGGTTATGTATGTTTCCTCCTTTGGCGTATTTGCCGCGATGAGTTCTTCGTTCCAGGCGATGAAAGCCTGCTTGAGGTCATCCATATCCATGATGACCATTGTCTTTTGATTTGAATTTTGGTTTATAGAATTATTAAACATCTAAACATAGCGTAAAGCGTATGTCGGCTGCGCATTTTTATTGCGCCGTAGGTCATTTTGGTTGCAAAGGTAATATGTTCTGAGACGTTTGTCAATAGCCATGCAACACATTTAACTTACTTAAAATTATCAACTTAGATTTATCTATTTGCAAAGTTGCCATATCCGGCAGATACAATTTATCAACTCCTGTTGCCAAATAAATGCTATTGAAAGAGGCTGCAACACAATCATATCGTATAGACAACAGTGAATACCTATTTCCAAATAGCAATTCGACAACACGATATATACAAAAGACAGGCTATTCAATGAAAGAGTTAAATACTTTAACTTTTTAGAAGGAGTGCCTAAGTCTTGGAGCCAAGCTAATGGTATTGAGTCCGGCCCTCCGAAAATCTTTGGGGCAAGTTTGGGGCAAATAAGAATAAGAAAAGAGTTAACTAATTGCTTGTGAATTAGTTAACTCTTTGAAAATGAGCCGCGAGTGGGACTCGAACCCACGACCTTCTCGTTACGAATGAGATGCTCTAACCAACTGAGCTATTGCGGCTGATGCTTTTGCTGTGCAAAAGTACTAATTATTTATGGTTTGCTTGCTAAAGGTGACTTTTATTTTTGCTTTATCAAGCCTTAATCTTGTCATTGCAGGAGCATTTACGTATGGGTTGATTCCGGTTACGTATGATTCGGTATAATAACCGCCCGATGTGGATTCTGTGACGACGTCTACCGGGGTTATGGTGAACGTATAGTCTTCGGGGGTGAGCTTTTCTTTGCTTAAGATTGAGAGAATATAATCTCGCATATTTGCTATATCATAGCTTTGGCTTGTTTTGCTGTATGTGGCGAGAAATGATGTTTTATCATCATTGATCTTATTGTTAGCAAAGAATGCATCTTTATCTCGGCTAAGTATTATGAGTACATTCGCAGGTGGTTTTATGCCATAGCTGTTTTTTATGCTTTCTGCCGGGATGCTTAAAGATACCTTGTTCAGGACTGCGTAGCCTTGTCCTTGGGAGCGAAATGAAGATAGTATTTCTGTAGCTGGGAAGTTCATTTGAACTTCTGTGCCTGCGGGGGCAACAAGTATTGATTGAGAATCGGAGTTTATGCTGTTTTCAAGCTGCGCGCTCATAGTATAACTGATGATATTGTCAGTTATTATTTCCGGAGTCACAGCCAAATAGGAGCGTGTGAAGTGGTAGGTGGTGTCACGCAGGCTGGATCCTGATCCGATTGTGGCATGGCGTGTGTAGTGTATGTTGATACGCGTATCAACAATGTTCATGACGCGACCTGAACCAAATGTGCTCTTAACATATATGCCTGGAAAAAATTTAGCGAATTGCTGTGGCGTTGAGAAAGTGGTGGGATTGTCCACATACTCTTTATATAAGCTTTGGCCAAATTCACGAGGCAGGGGCACGGATATGGTGCGGTATGCCAAATTGGCAATGGAATCATTGTGGAGAGCGTTGGCGGAGTACATTGCGGTAGCCCAAGGTTGGGTGTTGTAGTAACCATTGGGATCAAATGCGCTCGTAATGGATGCCGGAAGCTGGCGGGTGAGTTTATAGACGGTTAATCCCATTGGCACAATTGAGTCGCCGGTAAATCCACCAGGTCTTATGAACATCACCAATTTAACAGAGTCAATATCATTGATGGAAACGCCATCGGTGTCAATATTCTGCGCCGGCATAAATTGCGTTACGAATCCAGAGCTGAATTGGCCGTATTCAGGAGCGGTTATGCCTCCCAGCAATTGCATGGTGGTGCGTGACAGTATTGCGCTGTTCTGCACTGTGTTTCCAGATACGGTGAAAAGCGAATCAATGATTACTTCGGACTGATCACTGACAAGGGAGCTACCTACCTCGGATGTATTATCTTGACAAGAAGTGCCTAATACAAGCGTGGATATGCCGGCGCATATATAAAGATGTTTGATGAAGCTCATATTATATAAAGGGTGTCAAATTCAGTTGTCACCAATCAGGGTGCCATAAGATTCAGCAATGTCGGCTGCTATTGTGTCAGCTGATGTGAAAGGAACAAATGGCTTACCACTGTTGGCAGCGAATTGAACAAGTTCTTCCGGTGCATTTTCGTCTATTTGCGCTACGGCATCGGCGTAATGCATGGCAAATTTACTTAGTGTGATGAAATCAACCGGCTCTGTTCCGAGCATTTCTACGTCTTCAGCGCGGAATGGACCCATGGTGAGCTTCTCAAAGAAACGAGGGTCAAGCGTGCCGTCAAATTTATTGCCGTCAAGAGAGTATACCACTTTTGTGTTTGCAAACAGTGGCTCATCTTGATACATGCGTTTTATATACAAGGGGACAAGAGCAGAGATCCAACCCATACAATGAATAACAGCTGGTTCCCAGCGAAGTTTCTTGACGGTTTCAATTACGCCATGTACAAAAAACATCATGCGCTCATCGTTGTCGGCCGGTGACGAGTATATTTCAAGCTCTTTGTTTGGTGCATGATGGAAATAATCGTCATTGTCAATAAAGTACACTTGCATGCGGGTGGGTTGCAGTGTGGCCACTTTGATGATTAACGGATGGTCTGTGT
>CAMWXV010000130.1 GCA_947178305.1 uncultured Porphyromonadaceae bacterium
TCACATCACTATGCGAATGGTTGCCAATGCCCCATCCGTCAAGGATCATAAGTAAAGCCTTTTTAGCCATGATATATTTATGATTAAATGTTTTGTTATTCCGAGCGCAAAATTACTCATTTTTCATGGCTTTAAGAATTAAAAAATGTGATTTTATATCTACGTGAAGAGTGCGTTCGGAATATTTGTGTAATTTTGTGAGCAAAATAACATTTTATTATGAAGAAATTTATGGCTGCAATGGCTGTTGCGACTTGCCTTATGGCTCCGTCCGCAGCTTCCGCCCAATTCAGATACGGACCTACAGCGGGGGTCACTTTCACAAACCTGCATTTCAAGCAGGATTTAATGACCGTGGACCAAACAGTAGGATTCGGAGCCGGAATAACAGGTGAAATGATGTTTCCAGGCTTGGGATTCGGTGTAGATGTGGGATTAGCCTACGAACAACGTGGAGCCACATTGCATATGGGAGAGAACGAGATGTGGAGATACCAGGGTCTTGGCACGGAACGCTCATACCTTCATTACGTAACCATACCACTGCACCTGCGCTTCAAATACACCAAACTCAATGGAGTTGAAGACAAAATTGCACCATTGGCTTATGCCGGTCCTACGTTCGGTTTCCTTGCCGGACACAGCAAGAATCCGGCTTTGGAATACAGCGCCGGCACGGTGTCGGTGGAATTTGGTTTGGGTGTTGAGCTTTGGAAACATTGGCAAGTGTCGGCAAGCTACACTCTTGGTGCCACATATGCACTCAAAGCCAAAATCCTGACAGACTACAGCGCTCAAAACCGCGTCTGGGCATTAAGAGCTGCTTATCTTTTCTGACGAAACAAAACACAATAATATAATAAATAAGGACTGGTCGTTTGACCAGTCCTTATTTATTATATTATTAGTGATTATTATTTGGTGAGCGGAGAGTAGTCGCGTGAATAACGCATTTGCTGCGAAATGTAATCCTCATCATAGCTCACTGCAACATCTGTTATATTACCATCGGCATCAAAGACCGGTGTATACACAGGATTCACAAAACCTTTGTAAGGAGCTATGCTGAGGTGCGAATAACGGTCAAGCACCTGTTTATGCAGCTTCTGATCCACTTTCACACCATAGGTTTCTACCAAATCGCGGCCGGCTTCGTAGTCTCCTTCACTCTTGATTCGCTGGATTTCGGCCAGCAACTCACCAAAAAGATTGCGCAAAGCATTGTAATCATTGATGCGCACATATGTTTTACCATTGTCATCGTAAAGCTCTATCACTTTGTTGGCCTTACCTTTGGCAAGACACCACTCGGAGATGAGCTTGCGATTGCGCATATGAGCCTCTTCCACATCCTTACCTGGTTCAATACGCATAAGCTGTGTCATAAGGCCGTTAAGTATATATTTATAATATTGAGCCTTGTATGCTTCGGGGCTGTCAATCAAGCCAAGTTCAATCAGCTTTGGATCGGCCAGATAGTAAAGTGCGAACAAGTCGGCACGGGTTTCCTCAAGAGTGGATCCATGCGCCTTAAGTGCATCAGGGTCAACACCAGGCAACAAACGTCCGGATGCATGACCAAGACATTCGTGAAGGTCGGTGTGCAAGTTGTCGGTAATAAACAGATATTTGTCCATGAGTTCGCGCATAGCAGCATCGGGCACAAACTCTTCATTGAAACCGTTGCCGTGAGCAGCCTCGTCGTAAGCCTGGGTGATATTCTCAATGGTCACCGACTTTGAGCCATGGGCGGCGCGAATCCAGTTGGCATTGGGCAGGTTGATGCCGATAGGAGTGGCCGGATAGGCATCTCCGGCAAGAATAGCGGCTGTGATAACCTTGGCTGTAACACCCTTCACCTCATCCTTGCGGAATCGTGGATCCACAGGCGAATTGCTTTCAAACCACTGTGCATTGCCGCTTATCACTTCTGTGCGATGTGATGCCGGAATATTCTTGAAATTCACTATTGATTCATATGAACCGGTCATGCCAAGCGGATCTCCATAGCTTTCAATAAAGCCGTTGATGAAATCCACCTGAGAGTCGGTATCCTCAACCCACAGTATGGAGTAATCGTCAAATGTTTTAAGAGAACCGGTAGTATAAAATTCCACAAGTTTATCTATTATTGCCGCCTGTTTGGGGTTTTCGGCATACTGTTTGGCTTTGTTCAAAAGCTCAACAATACGTTCTATTGCCGGACTGTAGACACCTCCGATTTTATAAACCTGCTCCACCACATTGCCTTTTGCATCCTTAGTAACACGAGCGTTCAATCCATAAGAAACCGGAGTAAGATCAGTGGTATCTTTAAGTGCAGCGTAATAGTTCTCCACCTCCAACTGACTCACATTCTCATACATATTGTTGGCTGAGGTCTTAATCAAGTCGGCACCCTCCACCTGATTCACACGCTTGGACATGAACTCAGCATCAAACACCACACGCATCAATGTATCAAGATCGGAAGGCTTATCGGCAGCAGGAAGTTTTGCGATTTGTCCATCAAGCCACTTCCTGGAAAATTCAGGGGTGAACTTATCCATAGAATAGTGATGATGAACTCCGTTGCCAAACCACAATTGTTTCAAATACTTTTCAAAAGCCTTGAATTCTTTATCGTTCTTGTTTCCTGAATAGTTGGCATATACAGTTTCAAGCAACCGACGCAACGGAAGATTGTACTTGCAATTCTGATCCCACAGCATATCACGACCCATGATTCCGGCCTCAGTGAGATAGTAAATGAGTTTTTTCTGACCAAGGCTCAGATCCTCAAATCCGGGCACCTTGTAGCGGAGTACTTCAATATCCGCAAAGCGGTCCACTACATAATTGAAATCTGATTTCGTAGCTGCCATAACAGTTGGTGCAGCGACACATGCCATGAGTGTGCCTATTGCCGCGTTTCGTAAAATTGACATACTTTTATTTCTAATTTTATTATTCTATATACAACACCAATCCTTTAAGATACTCACCTTCGGGATGATAAATACTAACCGGGTGATCAGCAGGCTGAGTCAACTGATGCAATATGCGCACTCTTCTGCGTGCCTGAGCCGCAGCCGAGAACACCGCCAAACGGAACTGCTCGCGACTCACAGCCTGAGAACATGAGAATGTAAACAGCACACTGCCTTTAGGCATCTTTTCCATGGCTCGTGCATTAAGCCTCTGATAACCTCTGAGCGCATTTTTAAGTGCGCTTCTATGCTTGGCAAACGCCGGTGGGTCAAGAATCACCAGGTCATAAGCGCCATCGGGCATATCTCCGATAAACTTGAATGCATCTTCAGCAAACGACTTATGACGATCATCGCCCTTGAAGTTCAGATCTATGTTGGCATCCGTAAGGCTCACGGCCTTTGCCGAACTGTCCACCGAATGCACAAGCGTTGCCCCACCACGCATGGCATACACCGAGAATCCTCCAGTGTAGCAGAACATATTGAGCACTTTGCGTCCGGCTGAAAATTTCTCAAGCAACAATCTGTTGTCGCGCTGATCCACAAAAAAACCTGTTTTCTGTCCCCTGAGCCAGTCAACATGAAACCTCAACCCATTCTCCAAAGCCTCATCGGTTTCATATCCACCTATAATATATTGGTTCACCGGATCAAGACGAGCCTTGTAAGGCAAAGTGGTTTCGGATTTATAATACACATTCTTTATTCCTGCATCCTTGAGATCCACCAAACTTTGGGCTATGACATTACGGGCATAATGCATTCCGGGGGAATGCGCCTGCACCACGGCAGTAGAGCCATAAAGATCCACAACCAATCCTGGCAAGAAATCACCCTCGCCATGCACCAAGCGACAAGCATTGTTGTCCTGACGTATGAGTCCGAGGGATTGTCTCAGTTTATAAGCGCTCTCAAGTCTACGGCCATAAAAACCGGCATTGATTTCTTCAGTATCGCTGCTGAGCATACGCACCGCAATACTTCCTATCTGATAGTGCCCTACTCCGAGCATGGTGCCATCGGAGGCCACAACATTCACAATATCACCCTCCTCAATCTCTTCGGGCAATGAGTCTATGGCTCCGGAAAACACCCATGGATGAAACCTCAGCAATGACTCCTCTTTACCACGTTTTAATTTGACTGTTTTATACATATTTATATTTTACGTAGCTATTTCAACCAACCTTGTATGCCTCTCCACAAATCATTGCCGTTGGCATACACAAGCAAAAGAAGTAAAAAACACATTCCGGCCACCTGCGCATACTCCAGCACTTTTTCACTTGGCTTGCGTCGGGTCACAATCTCCCACAGCAAGAACATCACATGACCACCGTCAAGTGCCGGTATCGGCAATACGTTCATGAATGCCAATACTACAGACAAGAATGCAGTAATTTGCCAAAAGGAATACCAGCTCCAACTTGCCGGAAACATATCACCGATGGCACCGAATCCTCCTATAGACTTGGCTCCGTCTTTGGTAAACACAAATTTCATTGAACTTACATAGTTGCCAAGCGTGGTGGTACCAATTTCCCACCCTTTGGGTACCGAGCCAAACAAAGAATAGTGTTCAGTAACCGTGGGATATACATCTGTAATGCTTTTAATCTGGAATCCAAGTTTGCCACTTTCACTTGGAGTGGCGTTCAGAACAATCTTTTTGCCGTCACGCTCCACTGTAACATTCACAGGTTTGCCGGCATAGTTATACAATGCGGCCGTCAATTCTGAAAATCCGGGAGTAGCCACAGTGTCAACAGCCACAATATGGTCACCTTCAAGCATACCGGCTTTTTCGGCAGCCTCGCCGGTAACCAACTTGCCAACAAACACCGG
>CAMWXV010000131.1 GCA_947178305.1 uncultured Porphyromonadaceae bacterium
CTTATTCCGCATTGCGAACTTATATGCATATCCCCACTAAAAAGCTACTGACCCCATATCCCGGAGCTGCTAACTGAGCATATTCAAATATCTGTATAAAACCGGAACGGTCGCGTCTGCTTACTTCCTCGGCGAAAGCGCAGTATTCCTCGCGGTGGGTGTCAAGCCACTCCTTGACCATTTCCTTGAATTTCTCGTGCTTGATTGTACGGGGTTTAATTTTCATATTGTGATGTAAACGGCGGGACTTCATTATCCCGCAATCTACAAACCGACAACCCGATTGAATGGTTCACTCGCCGTGCTTTATTAAAAAATGTGCAAAGATTTATTTTCCGTTCATTCAGTTGCGTCAAGGCTGGTTCAGCACCGTCCAAACGCCTCTCTCATAGGTAACTTTATAGGGAACTCGGCAAAATTAGAGTGAAAGTAAAATAGCCAAGTAGTTGAAATTCAACTACTTGGCTATTTTGAAGGTGGTGCCACCAGGAATCGAACCGGGGACACAAGGATTTTCAGTCCTTTGCTCTACCAACTGAGCTATGGCACCTTGCGTTTTTGCGATGCAAAGTTATGGTTGTTTTTTGGATTGTGCAAATTTTTTTGGATGTTTTTTTTGCTATTTTTTTGGCGTGGGTTGTAATGTGTTTATTTTCAGGTGGTAGTGATACACTTTTTATTTGTGCTTTATGTGGCTGTTGTGTGTTTAGGGGATTTTATGTAACTTTGCGGTTTGCATAAAGTGTAAATATTTATTTGAAATGAGTGAAGGACAAGATAAGTTAGGTTTTTGGGGGCTTAGTGCTCTTGTGTTTGGCATGATGGTTGGTGCGGGTATATTCAATATTCCGCAGAATATGGCTTCCGGTGCCGGTTTGGGCGCTGTGGTGGTATCTTGGGTGATTACTGCTGTGGGTATGTTGCTGCTGGTGGGTACGTTTAAGTGTTTGGCCGGTGGTTCTGGGTCGGCGGTGATATATGAGTATTCAAGGCGTGGGTTTGGTAATTATGTGGGGTTTAATGTGGCGTGGGGGTATTGGCTGTGTACTGCTTTTGCGAATGTGGCGTATGCTGTGATGCTTAATGATACGTTTGGCGCTTTTTTTCCGGGGTTGCTTGAACATGGCTGGGGCACTATGGTGTTTGGCGGTGTGCTGATATGGGTGATGTTTTTGATTGTGGCGAGTGGTTTGCGCACGGCCAAGAGGATGAATAATTTTCTTACGATGCTCAAGGTGGTGGCTATTTTGCTGATTGTGGTGCTTATGTGGGTGATGTGGCGTAGTGATGTCTTTGCTGCTGATGTGTGGGGGCGTATGTGTGATGTGGGCGGTGTCGGGGCTCAGATCAAGAGCACTATGCTTGTGACTCTGTGGTGCTTTATCGGTATTGAGGGGGCTGTGATGATGTCGGGACGTGCGCGAAGGAGCAAGGATGTAGGGCGCGCCGGGATTATGGGATTTTTTGCGGCGTGGATTCTTTATTTGCTTGTGTCGGTGCTGTGTTTCGGTGTGATGTGTCGTGCCGAGCTTGCCGGGTTGCCGAATCCGTCGGTGGCATACCTGCTCAAGGTTTCGGTGGGAGAGTGGGCTTATTGGTTTGTTGTGCTGTCGGTGATAGTGTCGCTTCTTGGGGGATGGGTGGCTTGGACTCTTGTTTGTGCGGAGGTTCCGTATGAGGCTTCGTGTGAGGGGATATTGCCGAGAAAGTTCCGCAGGCTGAACTCCAATGGTATGCCTGCTTACGGTTTGATGGTGTCAAGTGTGGTGATGACGGTGTTTTTGGCTTTGGTGGTGTTGGCTGATGATGTGTATATGGCTGCGTTGAGTATTACCGGGATGATGATACTTCCTGCTTATCTTGGCAGCGGGCTGTATCTTTGTAAGTCGGCGGAGGGAGTGCGTCAAAGGGTGCTTGGCGTTGGGTGTGTTTTGTTTTGCTTATGGATGATATATGCAGGTGGTGTAGTGCTGCTTATGTTTACGTCGCTGTTTTATCTTGCAGGTTTGGGGTTTTATGTCAAGGCGAGAAAGGAGGTTGGCGCCAATGTGTTTTCAAGTGTTGAGCGGTTGTGGTTGGTGGTGTTGTGTGTATGTGCTGTGGGCTCTATAGCCTTTTTGGTTACGCATGGTGCGGATGCTATTTGATATGCTTTTTGACACAAAAAAGAAGTGCGCTCCCGATCATCGGGGGCGCACTCTGTATGAATTGAATACTTATCTTAACGGTAGATTAGATGGCGTCAAGTATTTGGTCGGCATCCTCTTGTGTGGGGATGTCGGTGTTTACGTTCTTGGAGCCGATAAGGGCGTAGAACAGAATGTAGGCGGCGCAGCCCAATACTACCCAGTAGCTTGTAAGGTAGTCGCCCATCTTGTCGGCAATCCAGCCTTGAAGGGCTACCATGATGGCGCAACCGAATACCATGGTCATGAATGCGCCGGAAGCTATAGAGGTGTATTTGCCAAGACCTTCAACGGCCATGTTGAATATGCCCCCCCACATAACGGAGGTGCAAAGGCCGATGAGGATAAATGCGAATATGCCAACGGGAACTTCGGCCCAAAGCATGCTTACATTGGCCCAGTCAACACCAGGGATGTTTACGGTCCAGGTGTTGGGCGCAAACATGCCGAATGCTGTGAGCACAACGGCTGTTGTGGCGGCAACGGTAATCATGGCGCGACTGGATACTTTTGCTCCGATGGCACCGCCAACAAAGCGTCCTACGAGCATGAGAAGCCAATAAACGGCAACGAGCTGGCCTACTATGTTGGCATCCATGCCCAGACCCGGGGTGGCTGCTGTGGGTTCGCTGGTGAGGTATTGGAGGATGTAGGTGGGTGTGCCTACTTCAAGACCCATGTAGAGGAAGATGGCAAGGATACCGAGGTTGAAGTGACGGAATGAGAATGCGCTATATTTGTCTTTCACTTTCTTTTCGGTTGCTTTCTTGGCTTTGGGCTGTTCGGGCTCTTCAATCTTTGAGAAAAGGATTACGAAGAAGGCTACGATGAATACGCCTCCTGCAATGAAGAGTGCGGGTGTGGCATCGGCTACGTGAGCTTTGGCGGCATCGCCAATGAGAGCGCCCATGAGGATGTATACCGCCACTGCGGCTGCGCTATTGAACACACCGCCAATCTGTATCATCTGGTTGCCTTTGTTGCCTCCGCCTCCAAGGATGTTGAGCATGGGGTTGACAACAGTGTTGAGCATGCACATGCAGAATCCGGCAATGAATGCGCCTACGAGGTAGGTTGTGAAGGCATAGTCGGCCATGCTTTCCCAGCCGCTCATCCATTGAACGAACACGCCGAGGATGCCGAGTACCAGAGCCATAAGGGCTGTGGCCTTGTAGCCGTATTTCTTGATAAGCATGCCGGAGGGGATACCCATCAGAAGGTAGGCGATAAAGTTTCCGTAGTTACCAATCTGTGCCTGGAAGTTTGTTGCTCCAAACTGGTTTTTCACGATTACGGCCATTGGTGAGCAGAGGTTGGTCACGAAGGCAATCATCGCGAAGAGGGCAATCATTATGATAATGGCGCCCCATTGTTTTGATTTGTTGCTCATGATAAAGAGGTTGTTTATTTATGGTTAAAAGATTGCTTGGTAAGAAAATCGGCTATAAAGGTATACAAAATCCGCGAAATAATTATGTTTTGCGGTGAAAACATGGGTAATCAGTATTGTCGGTTCCCGAAAATGTCGGTTCCGATGCGTACCATCGTGGCTCCGTGTGCCACGGCAATCTGATAGTCGTGGCTCATGCCCATGCTTACGATTGAGGCTTGAGGCATGATTTTCTGCAATGCCATGGCGCAGTTGTGGATTTCAATGAAATCGGTTGTCACTCGCTCTGAGGAGTCGGTGTTTGTTGCCATGCCCATAATGCCTCGGACTTCAATATTGGGGAGCTGCGGTAGCAGCTCCTCGGCGCATTGCAGCAGTTCGTATGGCAGGAAACCGTATTTGGTTTCTTCGGCTGCTACGTGTACTTGCAGGAGTATACGGGCTGTGATGCCGAGTTTTTGGGCTTCGGTTTGTATGGCATGCAGCAGCCTGTCGGAATCCACGCTGTGAATCAATGTGGCGTGCGGCAGTACTTGACGAATCTTGTTGGTTTGCAGATGTCCGATGAAATGCCATTGTATATCCTTTGGCAGGGCTGTGGCTTTTGACACCAGTTCTGCTGCCCGACTTTCGCCAAACGCTCTCTGTCCCGCGTTGTAGGCTTCCATTATGGATTCGGCGGGATGAAATTTTGACACTGCCACAAGAGTTACTTCCGGCGGCAGTGTCAAGGTGTATTGTTGTATTTTTTCGGCTATGTTTGCCATTATTCAGCAGGGGCTTCTGTGGATCGGGATGAACCGAGGTTGGCGCGGTATACATCCATTATGGGGGTTTCGGCTATAGAGACGATTTCATAGTCGGCCATGGTGCCTTTCATGCCTTCGTTGAGACGGTCAAGCGAACCTTTGAAGTCGTTTGCGGCAACAAGCATGGTGGTCACAGAGCGTTTTTCCACTGCTGTTTTTTCGTCAATGGTGATAAATGCCACTTTGGCCAAGTACCATTTGTCGGCGCTGTCGTCAAAAAATATCTCGGATATTTTGGTGCGTTTCACGGCGTTGACTGTGAATTCTCCAGAAATGAACGGTGTCTGTTCTTCTATTATGCGAGCCTCAGCTTCGGTAAAGGAAAAAGCGTCTACAAAGTAGGCTTCAGTTACTCTTTAGATTTCGCCATCTTCCAGGGTATTGTCATACCGCACTATGCGTTCAAAC